>URWU01000007.1 GCA_900551585.1 uncultured Alphaproteobacteria bacterium
ATGTAGCTCCGTCTCGTGGGCTCGGAGATGTGTATAAGAGACAGTGCTTGTTTCATTGATGACTTGCATTGTGGGTGATGACCGCTGGCTGACAATCGCTCTTAATAAAGCGCAAAGAATTAATGCCAAGATTGAAGAACCATTGCTGGCTTTTCTTTCCCACCGTTGTTATTTGACGGAGAATCAGATATTAATCCTTGATGCGGTTATGGCGCAGGCGGATTATTCTCTGCAGGCCAAAATTGTTAACACGCTTTTGCCGAAACCTACATGCTCAGCTCTGATTATGGGATATTTGCAAAAATACCATAAGGGTCTGGCCGCTTATATGTATTATCTGATTGACTGGCTGAAAGAGTCAAAAGATAAAGTTTTTGCAGAACATATTTTGAGAATCATGACTGAATATAAAGTCAGTCTGCCGCAGAATCAGCGTAAACAATTTTTTGCGATGCTGGATTTCTGGCTTATGGGAAGCAAAACGGACGGAATAAAGATTTTGAATGAGTATCTTGCCGTTTTCCCTCAAGACAGCGGAAAGGTATTCAGGCTGTATAACCGTGTCATTATCGCTTGCCACCGCGAATTTGGGAATAAAGACGTGTGTGACAAAGATTGGTTTGCTTCTGTTTGTCTGCGCGGGCATTTGTGGTTCGAAGCCTTTATTAAGGAGGCTTTTGATGCCAAGTATATTAAAGCCATACGGCGTCACGGCCCTAAAGAAGAGCAGGCGAATGTTTATGTTCTGCTATTGAACGGAGCCGTCTGTGATGATGAAACTATCCGCAGCAAGGCTAAGGAAATCCTGAAGCTGTTTGAGGAGACGGTTTATCTGACAGGCAGCGTGACAGAGCTTCTGCCGTATCTTAAGAAAGTTTTATATGCTGATAATTCGCTGCGCGAGCCGGTAAATCTGCTGCTTGATTTGCTGCTGGAAAGAGATTCTCCGCTGAACCATGTTTCGGTAATGAATTTATCGGAAATTGATAACTTTTGTCAGCATTATAATCTGAAAGCCCGAAATTTCTATGAAAAGTATAAAGATGCTTTGATGGATATGTGGGAAAAGCAAAATGAGGAAGAAAAAATTATTGCGCTTCTTGAGGCCGAGCTGGCAGTTTAACCATTAATTACATTTAAGAGAAAGACCGTTTGAACAATTTACTCAAACGGTCTTTTGGTTTTTAAATGATTTTTTCGATAATCGTCGGTTGGATTGCCGGGGGTGTTTCATCAATCGTCAGATTGGCTTTGATTTCTGCCGCGGCCTGATTCCAGTCGCTTTCAGTCTGGGTATGAATAAAGCATAACGGCTTTTGGCTGTCGACATAATCGCCGATTTGGCAAAACTCGGAAAAGCCGGTGGCATAATCAAGTTTTTGGTCAGAGCGGATACGGCCGCCTTTGAGACCGATAATTGCCAGTCCGAGATTGCGGGTCTGCATGGCGTTGACATAGCCCGGTTTGTCGGTATAGAGCGGTTTGATGACAGCCGCTTTGGGCAGGTAACTTTCCGGCTTGTCAACAAAGTCTTTGGGACCGCCGAGAGCCGAAACCATTTTGGAAAAATATTCCAAAGCTTTGCCTGAAGATAAAGAAAGTTCAAGTTTTGCTTTAGCTTCTTCAAGGTTTGCGGCCAGAGAAGCAGAAACCAGAAGCTCGGCGCAGAGTTCAAGCGTTACTTGGTGCAGGCGCGGGTCAACTTTTCGGCCTTTCAGATATTCTACCGCTTCAATCACTTCCAAAGCGTTGCCGACATGGCGGCCGAGAACCTGATTCATATCCGTCAGGACGGCTCTGGTTTTGGTGCCGGCACCGTTGGCGACAGTGACAATCGAGTGTGCCAGTTCGCGGGCGGAATCGAGATTATCCATAAAAGCGCCGTTGCCGCATTTTAAATCCATGACCAGACAATCCAGTCCGGCGGCAAGTTTTTTGGAGAGAATCGAGGCGGTAATCAAATGGACGGATTCAACCGTGCCGCAGACATCGCGAATTGCATAAATCTTTTTGTCGGCCGGAGCCAGATTGCCGGTTTGGCCGATAATGGCACAGCCGACTTCTTTGACGGTTTTTTTGAACAGGGTATTGTCCGGCATTGTCTGATAACCGGGAATGGAATCGAACTTGTCAAGCGTGCCGCCGGTGTGTCCGAGCCCGCGGCCGGAAATCATCGGAACAAACCCGCCGCAGGAAGCAATCATCGGTGCCAGCATCAGACTGACTTTGTCGCCGACGCCGCCTGAAGAATGTTTGTCAACGACAGGGCCGTTTAAGCCGGACCAGTCCAGCACATCGCCGGAATCGCGCATGGCCAAAGTGAGTGCTACCGTTTCATCAGTGTTCAAACCGTTGAGAAAAATGGCCATCGTCAGAGCAGCAGCTTGGGCATCCATGATAGAGCCGTCGGTCACGCCTTTGATAAAGAAGTCGATTTCTTCTTTGCTAAGGGGGTGATGAGAGCGTTTTTTGCGGATAATTTCCTGAGGAAACATATTAATAGCCTCGCTTGATTGTGGTGATTAAATTGTTGAGCAAAGAACTGGCGCCGATACGCATATTGGCAGGGGTTACCCATTTATAGCCCATGATTTCGGTGGCCAGAACCAAATATTTTTTGGCATCGTCAATAGTTCTGATTCCGCCGCTGGCTTTGAAACCGACATTATGCTTGCTTTCGGCAATGGTTTCTAAAATGGCGTTGGCTGCTTCCGGTGTGGCCGAAACTTTGGTTTTTCCGGTAGAGGTTTTGATAAAATCAGCGCCGCCGTCAATACAGATTTTTGAGGCATCGGTAATTTTCAAAGCATTTTGAATTTCGCCTGTTTCCAAAATGATTTTAAGCGTTCTGCCCTCGCAGAGTTCACGGGCGGAAGAAACAAAACTTTCGCAGGCTTTATAATTTTTTTTGAGAAATTCATGATAGGGGAAGACAGCGTCGATTTCGTTGGCACCGGCTTCCAGAGTCTGATAAATTTCTTTTTTGAGATTGTTCAGGTTATTTTCGCCTTTGGGAAAATTGACAACAGTGGCGACTTTGATGTCGCTTTTGGCCAGCAGTCTTTTGGCAAGGTTGACAAACTTCGGCCAAACGCAGACGGCGGCAACGCTGCCGTAAGGCGAGCGAGCTTTGAGGCACAAGTCTTCGATAGTATATTCGGTGTCGTCCGCATTGAGTGCCGTTAAATCAAGCAGGCGTATCAGCGTGTGTGCGGCAATAACGTCATCCATATTTTAGTCCTCCTTGATAAAACCTTTGACCAGTTTGGTGAGATTGGCCGCAGCCATATCTGCCTGATGAAGGGTTTGGGCATGGTCATGGATTTGTTCGTTCATGCCGGTGCCATAGTTGGTTATAACAGACAGCCCCAAGACTTTGATACCGGAGCGGGCAGCGCAAATCACTTCGGGAACGGTGGACATTCCGACGGCGTCGGCGCCCAAAATCCGGAAAGCTTTGATTTCGGCAACGGTTTCAAAATTGGGTCCCAAGACCATTAAATAGACGCCTTCATGCAGCGGAATGTCATTTTCTTTGGCAATTTGTTTGATTTTTTCACGAAAAGCCGGTGTATAAGCATCGTTCATGACCGGAAAACGCGGGCCGTATTTTTCATCATTGGGCCCGACCAGCGGGTTGCGGCCGCTGAAGTTGATGTGATCTTTAATCAGCATTATCGAACCGGGAGGCATGTCAAGTTTCAGAGAACCGGCGGCATTGGTGACAATCAGTTTTTTGATGCCGAGCTGGTGGAAAACGTCAATAATCAGTTTGATAGATGCCGGGTCGTGCCCTTCGTAAAGGTGAACGCGTCCCTGCATGCATAAAACCATTTTGCCTTCAAGGCGGCCGATAATCAGGCGTCCTTTGTGTCCGGCGACCGTGCTGTGCGGAAAACCGGGAATGTCTTTATAATTGATATAAACCGGTTTTTCGATTTCGTCGCCGAGACCGCCTAAACCGCTGCCTAAGATGATGGCTGTTTCGGGAAGGTTGCGGCCGATTTGGGCGCGGATATAATCTGCAATTTGTTCAATCATTTCTTGAGCTCCGAATTGTCAAAACCAAAGGGAAGCATTTGGGAGATGCCGAGTTTTTTTTGAATGCCGTTGAGGTTGGCCAGAAGCACTTCGGTTTCGGGCGAGGCAAATTCTTTAATCCGCTGCAGGCAGGCACCGCAGGGCGTAATCAGTTCTTTGCCGTCTGCCACAATCAGAATGCGGCGGATTTGGCGGTCGCCTCCGGCAACCATTGCGGCAATTGCCCCGGCTTCGGCGCAGGTGCCGACCGGATAAGAAACATTTTCGACATTGCAGCCGGAATACAGGTTTCCGGAACTGCTTTCCAAAGCAGCACCGACGGCAAATTTTGAGTAGGGGGTATAAGCCTGGTTTCGGGCGGTGACAGCCAGCTCAAAAAGCTGAGATTCAATCGGGGAATTGTTCATGTCTTGCTTTTTCACCTTAAAAGTTTTATTAATTAATTTATGTTATTATAATGTCCAAGAATAGTAAAGAATCTTTAATATTTATTAAACCTCGGCAGGAGATTAACCGGTGAAACAGTTTTGGCTCGGTATGACATCAAAAATTGCAGAAATGCGTGATAACGTTAAGAATAAGCTGCATAAAGACAAAGCGGAAGTCCCCGAAACAGGTGAAAATACGGAAATTTTTGACGGGGCGGAAAGTGCCGGCGAGGTTCAGGCGGGCACTGATTTTGTTGCCGGCGAATCCAAAAAAGAATCAAAATTCAAACGGCCGTATCGCCGTCCGGCAGAAGAAGAGGCTGAAAGCGAGCCGCAGATGCCGAAGATGCCGCGCCAGCCGATGAGCCTGACAAAAATTCTGGTTATTACGTTTTTGCTGATTATTTTCGGCGCGGCCGGATTTGGCTATTATTACATTTCGAATATCGATTGGAACGAGCATAAAGATAAGATTGCCGAGCAGTTTTCCGATATTACCGGTAAAAGGATTGTTTTTGACGGGCCGGTCAGTTTGACGGTTTTTCCGTCGGCAAACCTGCGCGCCGAAGATATCAAAATTTATAATCCCGGTGAAGATTTGGACGAGCCTCTGGCTAAAATTAAGTCGCTGACGGCGAGCTTAAATCTGAGTTCGCTGATTAACGGCGATTTTGACGTTAAGATGATGACACTTGAGGAACCGGATATCCGCCTTGAGGTGCAGGAAGACGGCAAACTTAACTGGGAAAGCACGCTGACCGAAGAACAGCGCAGTAATCTTGAAACCATGCAGGTGACGCTCGACAGCGTGATGATTGAAAAAGCCAAGCTGAACCTGATTGATGTCAATCGCGATATTAATCTGCATTTGGATAATTTGAATGCCGAAGTGATTGCCCAAAGCATTTTCGGCCCGTACCGCATTGAAGGAACTTATCTGAAAGATAATAATCCCGAAGGATTTGCTTTTTCTATCGGCAAGCTGTCCAGCGGTTTTGCCACAACGGTCAATCTGGTTGTCAACCAACCGACGACTGAAACTTTTGTGCGTTTTGACGGATCGGTTTTGCCGCAGAACAGTGCCGTGAACGGTAATCTGATTTTCGAATCCAAAAAGTTAATGAACTTCATTAATTCTAATTTCAAAGACTTTAAGCTTGTCAAAGAATATGATTATCCTTTGGCGGTGGCTCTGGAAGTCAAAAGCAATAAAACCAAAATCGAATTAACCAATTTTGTGATGAAATACGGAACGACAGCCGGTGCCGGTAATCTTTTGATTCCGCTGCCTGATGAAACGACCGCTGCGGCGGCGGAAGGTGAAGAAGCCAAAGTTCCGCATTCAAAAGCCGAGCTGGCCTTTAATTTTACCGAGCTTGATTTTGATCCGGTTGCCAAGCTGGTGACGGATACGCTGAATAAGTATAATAAGGGGACGGCTAATTATCATCCGGATTTCAAATTTGATTTGCTGACCGATATCAAAGCGGTTAAAACCCGTTATCGCAACCAGACACTTAAAGAGTTTAAATTCAGCGGCGATTTGATTGATAATAAAATCACTATTCGCGATTTGAGCGCGGTTCTGCCCGGTGATGCGGCGGCTTCGGTTAAAGGCGATATTTATTCAGATTTGGGCTATCTGACGTTTAATCTGGCGACCAATTTCAAGACAGATGAATTCCTACAGCTGACGAAATGGCTTAATATTGACCTTAAGGCCAATCAGGATACGGTTTTGCGCCGTGTTTCGGCAACAGCTAATATTGCCGGCAATTTTAATAAAATCAGTATTAATCCGTTTGACCTGAGTATTGATAAAAGCACAATCAAAGGTGAAGCCGGTATTATTAATGATGAAAAGTTTAACCTTTATCTGAATGCGTCTTCGGATATGATTAATTTTGACAATTATATTAAACCGCTGCCGAAAGAAGTCGGCGAAAAAGATTATGCCGGCCGTATGGCTTATCGTTTCAGCCAACTGGGATTTTTGAATGATGTTTATGCCGAGCTGCGATTGAAGCTGGATTTGGGTATTTATGAAAGTATCCCGTTTGAAAATGTCAGCCTGAACGGCAGCCTGCAAAAAGGTGAACTGCAAATCAACGATTTGACAATCGGCAGCGTGGCAAATGCCGATATTAACCTTAAAGGAAAAATCAGAGGTTTCGGTGATAAACCGGCTTTTGAAAATCTTAAATATGATGTGGCAACCAAAGATTTTTCTTCTTTTCTCAACAAGCTGGATCTCAAAGCACCGGATATTAACCTGAAAAAGCTCAAAGATTTCAGCAGTAAGGGTATTGCGACCGGCTCTTTGGAACGCATGGCGATGAAAACCGTTTCCAAGCTTGATAATATCAGTATTAATTATGGCGGCCAGCTGAGCAAACAAAACGGCGAATTTGTGGCCAACGGCGAGTTGGAGGTCCGCAGTCCCGATTTTGTTAAAATGCTGAACGATTTTAATTTCAAGTATGAACCGAAAGCTTTTGCTCTCGGATTGTTTAACCTAAAAGGCAAATTGGTCGGCAAGCCCGATTATTTTGCCCTTAATCCGGTTGATTTCAACATTGGCAGCAACACGTTCAAAGGCAGCCTCAGCTATGACGGAATTATGGAAATTCCGAGCATTGCGGCGGATTTGGAAATCAACAAGTTTGAACTTGATAAGTTCTTTTATAATGTGGCGTTGATTAATGATAAAGGGACAGCTTCTTTCCGGCAGACAACGCCGGGAAAAGCGGATTTTATCGCCAAGCCGAGTTTTGACCCGGCCAAACTCAATTATGCCTTCTATAACAGTTTCAATTTTGACGGCAAATTCAAAATCAATCGCCTGAATTATCATGACACGTTTTTTGATTTTGCCGATTTCAGTTTGGTTTCAAAAGAGACGCTGGCCAAGTTAAATCATTTCAAGGCAGATTACCACGGCGGCAAAATCAATGCCGATTTGGAAATGGGGCTCATGCCGGATCGTCCGTTCCTTAAAGGCAAGATAGAATTAAATCAGTATAAAATTACCGACAACAGCTGGAGCGGCAGCAAATACGGCCTTAAAGGCGGCGTTTTGAATGCGATAATCAATCTTAATACGGCTGCCGATTCATTTGAATCAATGTTTAATATGCTCAATGCCGATATTGAATGGACGATTGCAGATACGTCTTTTATCGGTTGGAATTTGCAGAATATTTATAAAGATTTGCTGGCGCGCGAGACTTCGGACGGCCTGACGATGTTTGTGAAGAACAACCTGCAGAACGGTGAAGAAAAGCTGCAGTCTGTTCAGGGCAAGCTGCAGATTGCCAACGGCGAATATGCGCTGGGAAATGCGACAATAAGCAGCGACAGCTTTGATATCAGCGTTAATGACAAGGGCTCTCTTACCAACTGGGAAACAAATGCGCAGTTTGCCGTCAAATACAAAAAGCCAGAATATCTGCCCGGTTTCGGGTTCGGTTTCAGCGGTTCGCTGATGTCTCCGGCTTTGGAAGTCAATACTGAAGACTTGGCTATTATGTATAATAACCGTCAGGCGGAACTTGAGGCGCAGAATGAGGCTGCCCGCCAGGCAGAGCGCGACCGGCTGACCAAAGAGCTGAATGACCGCCTGCTTGTGATTAAAGCTGCCGAAAGCGAGATTCAAAATGTTATCCGTCCGGATTTGGCCAGCAAAACCGAAAGAGCAAAAGATCCGCAGGTGCTTGATGCTTATAAAGCGCTGGACGGCCGAATCAAATCTCTGGAAGCTTCTTTGGCCGAGCTGCAGCTGATGGGCAAGACGCCGACTGTTGATGAAGTACTGCTGCAAACGATTGCCGAGCGCAATGTTATTAATAAAGAAGAGTTACAGGATATTAAAAAAGCAATAGATGAGAATAATATCAAAAATCTGCGCTATGTAATTAATGACGGTTTTACCCAGATTACCGAACAGAATAATCAGGCTAAGAAGCTGGCCGGAGAATATCGCAGCGCTTATGCCGATTTAGGCAAACGCCTGTCGGCCGTGATTACCGCTTATGAGCTGCGGAGCGATCCGAATATCAAACGCCTCAAAGAAAGACTGGACGGCAATATTCTGGCGCTTGATAATATTGCCAACAGCGTGCAGGCCGATTATGTCAGAATGCAAAGCAGCCGGGATATGATTGAACTGGAGAAATATGCCAATGAGCTCAATGTCCAGCTGCTTGATGTCATGAATTATGTTCCGTCGATTACTCAAGCCAAGCAGGAACTCTTGAATTATGCCGATGAGCGAATCAAGGTTGAGGAAGAGGCTTATAAAAAGAAAAAAGAAGAAGAGGAAATCAAGCGCAAGCTGGAGGAAAACACCGGCAGCATTTCCGTTAAGGGAACAGGCGTCAGCAAAACAGTCGTCCGCGATTTGCAAGAAATTGAAAAATCGGAAGAAGCTCTTGACCAAAAAGATGTTAAGGTTTTGAATTTCAGCGATGAAAAAGTGCCTGTCGTCAATAAGGTGACCCCAGCAGGTTCCAAAGTTGTCAAACCGGTTTCACAAAAGGAAGACGACGGTTTGCTGGTTGTCAAGCCGCAGGGTAAAATTTCCAAGGCAACGGGTGTGATTATAAAGAAATAGGGCTTGTTTAAATTTTTTTTTATGTTATATTCATGGCATAACTTTTGTAATTATTTTGGAGTATACCATGAATAGAAAACCCGAAGTTTGTATTTTACCCGTTGCCGGCCTGTCTACACGCAATCTGCCGGCTACCAAAGTTCTTCATAAAGGATTTTTAACCCTCCACAACAAACCTATTATCCAATACGCCGTTAATGCCTGCGCAGAAATCGGAATCAAGGAAATCGTCTTTATCTACAGCGACCAATCCTGCAAACATCTTTTTGAAAAATATTATGCTCCTTATCCCTGGTTGGAAAATCACCTCAAGGAAAAGAATAAATTTGATATGCTGAAAGCTGTCAAGGAAATCATTCCCGAAGGCATGAAGTTTTCTTTTGCCGAGCAAAAAGAGCCTTTGGGCAACGGTCATGCCGTGCTGATGGCCAAAGAAATTGTCGGCGACCGCGATTTTGTCGTTATGTGGCCGGATGATGTTTATATCAATATTCACGGTCAGGGAATCCTCAAACAGCTGCTTGATGTTTATGAAAAAGAAGGCGGCATGGTTGAGAATATTATGGAATTTCCGCGCGAGCAGATGGTTCGTTACGGTGCCTTAATCGGTGCTGTCCGCGACGGTCGTATTGTTCATGCCAAAGGTAAAATCGAAAAACCGGCTCTGGAAGATGTTCCGTCGAACTATGCCAGCATGGGTCCGTACATTTTGCCGAATGAAATTATGGATATTCTGCCGGAAGTCCGCAAGGGCAACAACGGCGAAATCAATCTGGCTGATGCCATGGGACTGGCAGCCGAACGCGGCATGAAACTCACCGGTGTTCTTTGTGACACCATGCGTCTTGACTGCGGCACCAATAAGGATCTTGAAAAGTCAAATCTTAAGCTGACCCTGATGGAAGATCCGGAGATGAGGGCTTATTGTCAGGAACTTTTGAACACAATGTTAGTTTAGAAAATTACTGAATGGGTTTTAACTCATTGTTCTTAGCGTGAGTTTAGAATTCAAGAATAAACTATCAGAAAAAAACACGTTTTGTTTAAAGCGTGTTTTTTTTATTGTCATTGCGAGCTGACAGGTTGTCAAGCTATGCGCTGCCGGCCGAGCCGGTTTTTTATGCACATTTGCAGATGGTTGTTGCATAATCGGCAGAATTTCCTTATAACTTAAGGTAAATTCGAGGAGAAGTTTATTTATGATTTTTGCAAAATTTGAACGTCTGGTGGCGCGCCGTTATCTCAAAGCCAAACGCCGCGAGGGTTTTATCTCGGTGATTACCGGCTTTGCCTTTACAGGAATTGCTTTGGGTGTGGCGACGCTGATTATCGTGATGTCGGTGATGAACGGTTTCCGTCAGGAACTTTTATCGCGTATTCTGGGTATCAACGGCCATATCGGCATTATGTCGCCTTCCGGTTTTCCTTTTAATAATTATCCGCAGGCGGTTAAAGATATTTCCGAATTTGACCATGTAAAAGTTGTTATTCCCATGGTTGAAAACCAGTTGCTGGTCTCTGCCGGCAAAGCGGCGGAAGGGGCTATGGTCAGAGGAATCGCCAAAGATGATTTGCTCAAAAAAGATGTTTTGCGCAATGCCGTTGCCGGAATTGATATGAGCGACTTTCGCGGTGATAATGTGATTGTCGGTTATCGTCTTGCCCAGAAAATGGGCGTTATTCCCGGTGATGAAATGACGTTGATTTCTCCTAACGGCAAAGTAACGGCTTTCGGTACGGTCCCGAGAATGAAGTCTTATCGGGTTATCGGCACTTTTAATGTCGGCATGTTTGAATATGACTCGAACTTTATCCTGATGCCGCTGGCTTCGGCACAAAAATATTTCGGCATGAAGGACGGGGTATCGCATATTGACGTGACGCTGACAGATGCCAAATGGCTGAATCCGGTTCGTAAGGCGATTGAAGCCAGTATCGGTGGTGCCGGTTATGTTTATGACTGGCAGCAGTCGAATTCGGCGTTCTTTAATGCCATTGCCGTTGAGCGCAATGTGATGTTTTTGATTTTGACGATGATTATTCTGGTTGCGGCCTTCAATATTATTACCGGCCTGATTATGCTGGTCAAAGATAAGGGCCGCGATATTGCCGTACTCAGAACCATGGGTGCCAGCAAGGGAATGATTATGCGTATTTTCTTCCTCGACGGCGCGTTTATCGGCGTGGTCGGAACGGCGTTGGGTTTAGGTTTGGGACTGTTGTTCTGCCATAATATTGAAAATATCCGCCAGTTTTTGCAAACTCTGACCGGCCGTGATTTATTCTCGGCAGAAATTTATTTCCTCTCGCAGTTGCCGGCCAAAGTTGATTATCTGGAAGTTGCCGTTGTCGTCGGGATTTCTTTATTGTTGTCTTTCCTGGCAACGATTTATCCGGCTTATCGTGCCGCAAAATTTGATCCGGTGGAGGCGCTGCGCTATGAATAATAACAGACCGACTTTAGAACTCAAAAAAGTTGTTAAAAGCTTTAAGCAGGGCAGCCAGACTTTGGATGTTTTGCGCGGCGTAGATTTGGATATTATGCCGGGAGAAATTGTTGCGTTAATCGGGCCTTCCGGTTCCGGTAAATCGACAATGCTGCAGATTGCCGGACTGCTGGATAAACCGAGCGGCGGTGATATTTATCTTGACGGCCAGAATTGCAGCAAACTCGGTGATGCGATGCGGACATCGCTGCGGCGCGATTATCTCGGCTTTGTTTACCAGTATCATAATCTGCTGGCTGATTTCGACGCAACTGAAAATGTGATGCTGCCGCAACTGATTGGCGGAACGTCAATGAAAGAAGCCAAAGAAAAATCGCAATGGCTGTTAAGCCGTCTGGGTTTGGAAAAACGTTTGAAACATCGTCCGGCGGAATTATCCGGCGGTGAACAGCAGCGTGTGGCTATTGCGCGTGCTTTGGCAAATGCGCCCAAACTGCTGCTGGCTGACGAACCGACCGGTAATCTTGATCCGAAGACTGCCGAAGTAGTTTTTGCCGAGCTGTTGTCTATTGTCAAAGAAACGCATTTGTCGGCTTTGATTGCCACTCATAATTTTGAGCTGGCAGACAAGATGGACAGGCGCGTACGTCTGGATGAAGGTAAGCTGATAGATTTGCGGGCGGCTGCCTTTGTCAGCGAGAGCAATTTTTATTAAATAAAGAAAGCCCCGACAACTATGATAGTTTTCGGGGCTTTTGCAAAAAATTTATAGGGGAAACGTGTTAAACGTAACTTTTACCTAATATTTTTTGCCACTTTCTTTTCTTTATCTCGCATTTACAAAGACTAATTTTTTCTTTCAGTCTTTCGTATTCCTTAAAATGAGAATAAGGAGATGAAAGTTGAAGAATGGTATTGTCTTTCTTGTCTTTCATTTCTTTGAGCATTATTCGCAAATCATTGAGATTTGCTTGCTCAAAGTTCTTTTTTTCGCTGTCATTCACATATATCGTTTCTATACGAACCGGTATACTGTGAATGAAAAAAAGGATTGTTGCGATAATCGCTAGAAACAATAATATTTCGCGGGGAAGTCCTGCTAAAATTGTTATTATTTCTATTGCGGCAAAAGTTAACATATACAAACCGCCTGCAATTACAGCGATTAATGAAAAAAAGTTTTTTAAATTAGTTTTCATGATGTTATTTTTTTAAGTTAATATTCGAAAAGAAAAGTCTTACTTATTTACATTCAATCAAAAATTAACCAATAACAATAAAGTTATGAAAACGGTTGGATAATTGACATATATATAGAATAAAATAAGACTTTGCTGGCTTTTATAGTATCATATTTTTGTTATCCATACAATAGACAAAACTGTGACTCTTTTGTTACGAAAATGCGGAAAAAGTGCTTGCAATATAAGATTTTAGAGTGTATAAACTCGTTGTTACAGAGTCTTGCGGGCGAAAAGGCATGCCTGCAGATTCATTAAAAATCCAATATTTAATTTGATTTGAAAGGGATTAAAATGCCAAAAATGAAAAATAAAAGTGCGGTAAAAAAACGCTTTAGCGTTACCGGCACCGGCAAATTGAAAAGAAATTTTGCCAATAAGAGACACTTACTCTTCAATAAAGGTACCAAAATGAAAAGACAGGCTCGCGGAACCACTTTGGTTAACGAAGCTGATGTTAAAATTGTTAAACAATTTTTGCCGTATATGTAGGAGTAAAAGAAGATGTCTCGTATTAAAAGAGGTGTAACTGCTCACGCTCGTCATAAGAAAATTTTTGCAATGGCTAAAGGTTACAGAGGCCGTTCTAAGAATGTTTTCAGAGTTGCAGTTGAAAAAGTTGAAAAAGCATTACAATATGCATATCGTGACCGTCGCGCTAAAAAGAGAAGTTTCCGCGCTTTGTGGATTCAACGTATTAACGCTGCGACCCGTCTCAATGATATGACCTATTCTCGATTTATTTGCGGGCTCAACAAAGCCGGCATCGAACTCGACCGAAAAGTGCTTGCTGATATTGCTTTGAAAGAGCCTGCGAATTTCGCCAAATTGGTTGAAACCGCAAAATCTGCATTAAGCAAATAATTTCCAGCAAAAAGCAGAAATACATTTATACAAAAGAGTTAACTGGAGTTTTCGGTTGACTCTTTTGCATTTTAAAATAACAAAAGAACAGGTGGAAAAATGGAAAATATGGAAAGTCTTAAGACCGAATTGCTGGCAGAAATTAATGCCGCCCAGGATCTGAAAACTTTAGAAGAAGCCAGAGTAGCTATTACCGGCAAAAAAGGTAAGTTGACCGCAATGATGAAAGATTTGGGTTCTCTTTCTGTTGAAGAAAAAAAAGAGATGGGTAAAAATCTTAATATTCTCAAAGCCGAAGTCGAAAAAGCTCTGGATGCTCAAAAGAGCAAATTGGAAGAAAAAGAACTCAATGCCAAACTGGCAGCCGAAACAATTGATGTTACCCTGCCAATCAGACCGGAAGTTCAAGGGCGCATTCACCCGGTTTCAAAAATTTATGAAGAAGTTGTTGCCATTTTCGGCCAGATGGGATTTGCCGTTGCCGAAGGTCCGGATATTGAAGACCAGTTTCACAATTTTAATGCTTTGAATATGCCGGCTAACCATCCGGCACGCCAAATGCAGGATACTTTCTATATTCCGAATCCGGAAAGTGAAGATTTTGACGATAGTTTTGTTGTCCGGACACATACGTCGCCGGTTCAAATCCGCACAATGGAAAAGCAGCAGCCGCCCATTCGTATTATTGCGCCGGGGCGTACTTACCGCTCTGACTATGATGCCACCCACACGCCGATGTTCCACCAGGTTGAGGGTTTGGTGATTGATAAGAATATTACCATGGCTCATCTCAAAGGCTGCCTTTATGACTTTGTCAAAGCCTTTTTTGAAGTTGAAGATTTGAATGTCCGTTACCGTCCGTCTTATTTTCCGTTTACCGAACCTTCGGCGGAAATGGATATCGGCTGCCTCAAGACCAAAACCGAGCTTAAAATCGGTGCAGGCAATGACTGGCTGGAAATCCTCGGCTGCGGTATGGTTCACCCCAGCGTTTTGCGTGCCGGCGGTATTGATCCCGATGTATATCAGGGCTTTGCCTTTGGCGTCGGTATTGACCGTTTGGCTATGTTAAAATACGGAATTCCTGATTTGCGGACTTTCTTTGAATCTGATGTCCGTTGGTTGAAACATTATGGTTTTAATCCGTTAGACGAAGCCTCCATGACCGGAGGATTGAGCAACAACGGCGGTGCAGGCAGATAGGGAGAGAGAAAATGAAATTTACGTTATCATGGTTAAAAGAACATTTAGAGACAAACGCTTCGGTTGATGAGATTGCCGAAACCCTGACTAAAATCGGTCTGGAAGTTGAAGAAGTGATTAATCCCGCTGCGGCACTGAAAGGTTTTGTAACAGCTGAAATCAGCGAATGCAGTATGCACCCGGATTCAGACCATTTACATCTGTTGACCGTTAATGACGGCAGCAAAGATTATCAGGTTGTCTGCGGTGCTCCGAATGCTAAAAAAGGTTTGAAAGGTATTTTCTCTCCGGTCGGCGTGATTATTCCCTGCTACGGTGAGGAGCTTAAAGTCGGTAAAATCCGCGGTGTCGAAAGCTTCGGTATGATGTGTTCGGAAAAAGAGCTCTGTGTCGGTGAAGACCATACCGGTATTATTGAGCTGCCAGCTGATACTAAAATCGGTGTTCCGGCTGCGGAAGTTTTAAATATTGACCCTGTTTTTGATATTTCGATTACGCCGAACCGCGCCGAATGTTTGGGTGTTCGTGGTGTGGCCCGTGACTTGGCCGCCGCCGGTCTCGGAAAATTAAAACCGTTAAACATCAAAAAGACTGCCGGTACTTATAAAAGCCCTGTCAAAGTGAATAATCAGGCAACTGATGCTTGTCCTGTTTATGTCGGCCGTTATATCAAAGATGTCAATAACAAAGCCGAAACGCCGAAATGGATGAAAGACCGCCTGACGGCAATCGGTTTGCGTTCCATTTCGCCTTTGGTTGATATCACCAATTATATCAACTTTGATATGGCGCGTCCGCTGCATGTTTTTGACGCAGACAAACTCAAAGGCGATATCACCGTTCGCATGGCTAAAGACGGCGAGAAGTTTGTATCGCTGGAGGATAAAGAATATGCTTTGGATTGCAAGGCTCTGGGAATTTGTGACGATGAGGGCGTTCAGTGTCTGGGCGGTATTATGGGCGGTGCCGAAAAAGGCTGCTCTGCCGAGACTAAAAATGTTTTTGTTGAATGCGCTTTGTTCTGTCCGGATTGTATTTCTCGTACCGGCCGCAAATTGCAGATTGATTCTGACTCCCGCTATCGTTATGAGCGCTGGGTTGACCCAAAATCTAATATTCTCGGTTCAGATTATGCAACGCAGCTGATTTTGGAAATCTGCGGCGGCGTTGTTTCTGATGTTGAAATTGTCGGCAGCGAACCGGAAGAAAAACGTGTGGCTTATCTGCGCCCGAGCCGGATTAAAGATTTAATCGGTATTGATATTGAGAAATCAAAAATTATCGAAATTCTGAATAACCTCGGTTTTGAAACCAGTGAAGAAAACGGCAAAATCAAAGCTGTTTCTCCGACATGGCGCGGGGATATAGAGGGCGAACATGATTTGGTTGAAGAAGTTGTGCGGATGGTTGGTCTAGACAATATTCCGGCTGATTCTCTGCCGCATGATAAATTCCCAAAACAGACCCTGACTCCGGTTCAGCGCCGCACGGTTACCGTTAAGCATGAGCTGGCAAATCGCGGAATGTTTGAAACCGTGACTTGGAGCTTTATGGATTCAAATCTGGCTGAAATGTTCCGTAAACCCGGTGCGGAAGCAATTTTGCTTTATAATCCGATTGCTGCCGATTTGAACGAAATGCGCCCGTCGATTTTGCCCAATCTGATGAACGGTGCCAAAAATAATATTGCGCGCGGCTATGCCAATGTGGCTCTATTTGAAGTCGGACCGCAGTTTAACAGCCGCAAACCGGGTGACCAGATTTTGGTTGCCGCTGGTGTCAGAACCGGTCAGACTTCCAAAAAACATTGGGCGGAAGAACCGCGTGCTTATGATGTTTTTGATGCTAAAGCCGATGCGATTGCCGCCATTGCCTCCGCCAACGGCCCGTGGGAGAATGCTCAGGTGTTTGCCGATGCTCCGGCCTATTATCATCCCGGCCGCAGCGGCAGTTTGCGTTTAGGTAAAAATGTTTTGGCTTATTTTGGTGAAGTTCATCCGTTGGTATTGAAGAAGATGGGCATCAAGCAGCGTGTGGTTGCTTTTGAGGTTTATCTTGATAACATTCCGGCACCGCGTGATAACGCCGGCAAAGGCCGTAAAAAACTTGAGCTGTCACCATTCCAGCCTCTGGATAAAGATTTGGCTTTTGTGGTTGACAAAACAGTCAAAGCGTCTGATTTAATTGCTGCGGCCAAGAATGCCGATCGTGATCAAATTACCGAAGTTCGGGTTTTTGATATTTATGAAGGCGAAAATCTGCCGGCCGGCAAAAAATCAGTTGCAATCGCTTTTACAATGCAGCCGAAAGACAAGACTTTTACGGATCAGGAGATTGAAAACCTGATGAATAAGGTTATTGTGGAGGTTGGTAAGAAGACGAACGGCGAGCTTCGTAAGTAGGGGCTTATCGAACCTGCAGATAGTTTGTTATAAAAACCTGATGAAAAATCATCAGGTTTTTTCTTGTTTTTATGTTTGTGATATGCTATTCAAAGTTCACTTTATTATCAATTATGTTTTACTAAAAAATCAATTTAATGAAAAAATTTAGTTTATTATTCTTGTTGGCGCTTTGTTCTTTAGTGATGACGGCGCAAAATTTTCGCAAGTCTTATCAGGAAGATTACATGAAGCAGCTTTATGAGTTTATACCTGATTCCTTAAAAGCAGAAATGACAATGCTTGAAACGCCTTTCGTTGATTATCAGCCGTCTTATGTTTCAGACATTAACGGTGTGAAGGAGCTTTTTCAGCGCAAGAAAACTCAGTCGGAGATTATGGGGCATGTTACTGATGACGTGTATATTGCCATTTGGGAGAAAACACGTAAAAGCCCCAATTCACAGGCCGGTTTTGATATCTGGTATGTTAATCCGCAGAATCAGCTGCGCTGTTTTCGGGCCAAGGATATCAGCGGCAAAATTTCGCGCAGTTTTAAGACTAAATCAGGCAAAGTTTATGATGTGGATCACTGCTGGGGTTTTCTGACAATCAGAGAAAACCGCATAACCATTTTGAATTGCCGCTGCGAAGTTGATAAATCTCAAGGCGAAGCGGAAGCTTGTTTGAAAATTATTCCTTTTGACGGAACAAATGTTTTTTATTGGACGGCGCCGTTTGGAGACAGCCGAGTGCCGTTGTTTTGAGAAAGTTTTGTTTTATAAGAATCAAGCCCCTGGTCAGGAAAATTCCGACAGGGGCTTTGGTTTAAATTAAAAAGAGCTGCCTTGCAGTTGGCAGCTCCCGAAAGTTACATCATTGTCTTCTTGCATTGAATTCTGTTGCGGAGCAGAGAGTTCTTCTCTTTTGTTTTTTGACGTTTAAGTTGTTCAATACGAATCAGGTTTTTCCAAACATGAGTCTCTTCGTCCTTGATGGCGGAGTCCAAACGGACGTCCATTTTCAAGATTTCGAAAGATGTTAAGTTATATTCCATACCCCCATACCTCCATAATTGAAGACATCATTATTATAACACGTTTAATTATAAATAGCTATCAGAATCGAAAAAGTATTTATAAACAATATGTTATCAATATAGATATAATCGTCTGCAGGCTGGTTTAAAGGAGGGAATCCAAAAGTTTTGTCTGCAGATATTCCAGCCCAGCTGTCAGGCTTTCGTCCTTGTCGAACTTCCTTTGGAAAATTCGAGTGGTTTCAAAAAACACCA
>URWU01000008.1 GCA_900551585.1 uncultured Alphaproteobacteria bacterium
CGAGATGTAGCTCCGTCTCGTGGGCTCGGAGATGTGTATAAGAGACAGGGTGATAATCGCATGCACCGGCTTGGTATCAATCCCGTCTTTAACGAGCGGATTTTCAGCAATGCTCTCTTTTACGGCTTCAGGTTCCAGGCGGTCAGGCGTAATCGGCCCGATAATGCCGTACCGGTTGCGGGTCGGCACCATATACACCGGTATCGCGCCAGACATGGTGATAGCGTGTTCGACCGACTTATGACAATTACGGTCGCAGAGCGCAATCTGATTGCGGGTAACGCTGGCCATCAGGATAACCCTGTTGGATGTGGACGAACCGTTGGTTACATGATATGTCCGGTCAGCACCAAATACTCTTGCGGCATATTTTTCGCTCTCCCCTATCGGTCCGGAATGGTCTAAGAGCGAGCCCAGTTCACCAACGGATATGGACAAATCGGAACGGAATACCGGTTCCCGAAAAAAGTTGAAAAAAGCCCGGCCGGCCGGAGAACGGAGAAAACCAGTTCCTCCGGTATGCCCCGGCGTATGCCACGAATATTCGTGCACTTTGGAAAACTTTGCCAGCGCCTTAAACATCGGCGGCAGAATAAACTGGCGATAACGCTCAACCGCGGCTAAAATACGCCCGCCGATAAAATCAGGCGTATCTTCCAAAATCCAGATAAAATCATTAACATTTTCAAGGATTTCCGACGGCACCTTTGACGCTGTCGTCCGCCCGGCCAGTAAAAATACCGGCACATCTTTATTCCGCGACCGCAAAACTTCCAGCAGCCTGATGGTATTGGCATAATCTTTGTCGTTCTTATCATCAAGCTTCAAAAGCACGCATTGAACCGTCGGGTCAGTCACCAAAACCGCCTTGGCATCGCTCATACTCTCAGAAACCTCAACCTTAACATCTTTGGCTTCCAAATCTGCTTTCAGCGTTCGCACGGCTCTGGCGGCCGCCGTATTGTCATTAAGCCCTTCATAAATCATCAGGACTTTGATTCCTAACGGATTTTCCTTATCTTTCATTATATCTCCCCTTGTTGTTTTATTGATTGGTCTTGCCAATTGTGCTGGTCGTATTTGTATTGATAAAATCAGTCAATTGTTGTGTTTTGTAGTTATTGATTGAAACCCAGAACATTGCAATCAACGCGGCAATGGTAATCACCAATGTCAGCCAGCGTATCCATTTTGCCGCCCGTCCGCCCGGTTTGATATGTTCTTCCTTCATCTCCTGCTTGCGGCTGAAAGCCAGTTCATAGAAAATAATCGTCGAAATAACAAAAATTAAAGCCCATCTGGTCTGCTCACTGTTTGAACCAATCATGGCCGCCATGCTGTAAAAAGCACCGATTAAACCGACAATGGTATAAAATAATTCCTGCTTTTCGCTCATTTTGTCACGGCCGAGAATTTTAACCGCAACACAAGAATAAATATACGGCAGCAGCGTCATAATCACGGCAATCGAGGCAATTTTGCCGAATTGTTCCGAAGCGGTCGGCGACATGGTTGCTAAAACCTGCAAAGTCATAATACCGGCAACAATTGCCAATCCGGCCGAAGGAACCCCCTTGCGGTTTACTTTGGCAAAAATATTGCCGAACAAACCGTCATTGGCCGCAGCCTGCGCCGTCTGGCCGACCAAAAGAGTCCAGCCGGCAAGCGAACCGAGACAACCGACGGCTGCGCAAAAAGCGACAATCTTTCCGGCCGTCGAGCCCAAAGCAATACTGACAGCCTGAGAGAAAGGCGCCGAAGAAATCATCAGTTCTTTGCTGGGAATAATACCCATAATCGCCGAAGAGCTCAAAACATAACAGACTGCGGCCAGCAAAACGCCGACAACCGTGGCAATCGGCACGTTGCGCGCCGGATTTTTCACCACGGCCGTAGAAACCGAAGCACTTTCAACACCGATAAATGCCCACAAAGTAAAGTTCAACGTCATGCCGAGCGCCGTCATATTGCTTTCGCCTGTCACATTCCAGCCCTGCATATAAGTCTCCGGACTAAACCAGAGCCAGCCGAGCAGCGCCACGCCGATAATCGGAAACAAAGCAATAATCGTTGTAAAGCCTTGCATTCTGCCGACAACCTTCGGCCCCAGAATATTGGCATAAGTAAAGAACCAGATAACGGCAATCTGCGCCAGAGCCATCACCAGCGGATCTTTCAAGGCCGGAAAAAACAGCGTCAGATACCCAAGGCCGGCAACAGCCAGACCGACATTGCCGATAACATTGGCCAGCCAGTAAACCAGATTCGTCTGATAGCCCATATAATCGCCGAAAGCCTTATGCGCATAGGCATAAGGACCGCCCGCAGCCGTATAAACCTCCGTCAGTTTGGCAAAAGTCAGGCCGAGCGCAATGGCACCGACCACGGTAATCAGCCAGCCGAAAATGGCAATACTGCCGATTCCGGCCAAATTCGCCGGCAGCATAAACACGCCCGAACCCATCATATTTCCGGCCACCATCAAAGTAGCCGGTACTAACCCGATTTTATTTGTTTCACTGACTCCAGCCATAATTCTCATCTCCGTAATGATCTTGTGAATGCTATATAAGTAAGCTTTTTGAAGCCTTTTACAATTACCGGAAAGTTAAACTTTTTGACTAAAAAAACATATTATAGCAGCTTAAGCGTTCCTTAAGTTTACCATGGTCAATTATAACTGTCGGGGGGGAACTTCCTTTGTCTCCGCCGATGTTTAACCTTAATAAACAAACAAGCTTCCTTTAACTTTTTTGAGGAGAAACCTATGAAAAAATTACTCGCTGTATCAGCTTTAGCTCTTTGCGTTGCTGTTTCTTCATCCGCTTTTGCCAAAAATAATCTTGGCGGCGGCTTCACCGGTCCGAGTGCACCAAACTTGAAAGTCACGGTAGCCGAAGCTCAGAAACTCAGCGATGAAACCCCGGTTATTTTGACCGGAAAAATCGAACAAAGCCTTGGCGACGAAAAATATCAATTCCGCGATTCAACCGGCATTATCACATTAGAGATTGACAATGATGAGTGGAACGGTGTTAATGTAACACCTGAAGATACCGTAGAAATCCACGGTGAAATTGATAAAGGTTTTACCAAACTTGAAGTTGAAGTAAACTCGGTTGTAAAAAAATAACTCCTTTGGGAGCTTTGGCAAAATGCGCATTCTTTTAGTAGAAGACGACCCTTTAATCGGCGACGGACTCAATATCGGCTTAGGCAAGCTCGGATTTACCGTAGATTGGTTCAAAAACGGGCTTGACGGCCGCGAGGCTTTGTTTCAGGCACCCTACGAAGCTGTTGTATTAGATTTGGGACTGCCCGGCATTGACGGATTGACAATACTAAAAGAATGGCGTTGCCAAGGACGCAAAGAACCTGTTCTGATTCTCACCGCCCAGGGCGATGTTGATCAAAGAGTCATCGGTCTGGAGAGCGGCGCCGATGATTATCTGTCCAAACCTTTTGCTCTGGCAGAAGTTGCCGCCCGCCTCAAAGCTTTAATCCGCCGCCGCAATGATGTGCTAAGCCCGACCCTCACCCACGGCAATCTGGTTTTCAACCCGCAGACAAGAGTTGTCACCGTTGACGGCAAAACCGTTCTGCTGGCTCCCAAAGAGCTTTTGTTGTTAGAATTGCTGCTCACCAACAAAAATAAAGTCCTGTCCAAAGAAACTATTGAAAACAAAATCTATTCATGGGATGATGATGTCTCCAGCAACGCTGTTGAAGTCCATGTTCATCATCTTCGCCGCAAACTGGGCAAAAACATTATCAAAACCATCAACAAAATAGGTTATATTCTGGGCAGCGAATGAAAAAACTCAGTCTGCAAATTAGACTAATCCTTTCTTTTATCGGCATTGCCGGCACAGTCTGGCTTTCCGCCGGCGCCATTTCCTGGTATGAAGGCCGCGAACAGCTCGATGAATTTTTTGACACTTACCAGCTGCTGCTGGCACGCCAGCTTTCAACTGCCGACTGGGACAACGTCACTCCCGAAACACAAATAAAAATCGACAGTATTCTCAAAAACCTTGATGAAGACGGCGAAGAAGACGATGACGCTCTTGGTTTTGCCGTTTTTAACACCATGGGCGAAATGGTTTTCAACGACGGCTATGACGGCCGCTTGTTCCCTTATGCGCCGGGCGTTTCCGGATTTTTGAATATGAAAATCGGCCAGCGTAAAAATCTCTGGCGTATCTTATGGGTCAAAACCACCAACCAGCAGTTCACAATCGCTGTCGGTCAAAAAATGGAATTCCGTAACGAAGCCGCAATGGAACTGGTTGAAGAAACGCTGTTTCCGTGGTTTTTAGGACTGTCTTTTCTGCTGATTGCTTCCATTTTTATGGTAAACCGCAGTTTCCGGCCGCTCAAATCAATTACCGACAATCTGCGCCGCCGCTCGCCGGAAGATTTCTCACCGCTTGAAACACATGATTTGCCGCTGGAAATCAAACCCCTCGCCGATTCATTGAATAACCTGTTCAACCGTATCAGCAAAATGTTGCAGCGCGAACGCAGTTTTATTTCCGATTCGGCTCATGAATTGCGCAGCCCTTTAACCGCCTTAAAAGTACAGTTGGAAGTTGCCCAGCTGGCCGAAGATGACGCTCAAACCCGCAATCAGGCGCTGCAAAAGCTCAATCAGGGCATTGACCGCGCCACTCGTCTTGTTGAGCAGCTGCTGGCTCTTTCGCGCCTTGAGGCCTTTGGCCAGCGTCATCATCAGGAAAAACAAAGCCTCGACTGGCCGGAAATCATCAATGCCTCATTGGCCGAACACCAAGATGCTGCCGCCAACCAGAAAATTTCACTCAAACTGCAAAGCGACAACACTTATCCGGCTGCAGAAGGCTATCCGCTGCTCTGGTCTTTGCTGCTGCGCAATCTGCTTGACAATGCTCTGCGCTACAGCCCGCCCAAAGCCAAAATTTATATCTCCGTCGCAGAACACAGCCTGAACGTTACCAATACCGGCGTTCAAGTCGCCGAAGAATATCTGCCGCGCTTAAGCGAGCGCTTTTTCCGGCCGCCGGGACAAACCCAAAGCGGCAGCGGCCTGGGTCTGGCGATTGTCGAACGTATTGCCCGCCTGCATAATTGTACTTGCTCATTTAAAAATATCGACGGCGGTTTCCGCGTGACAATCGAACCGATATAAGTTTCTGTCTTTTGTATTTACAAATGCCTTGAAGTAGACTAAAAATAAACAGGAATAAATTTATTTTGACAAGGTGAATGACCCATGAAAAAAATTCTCAATTATATTGCTTTCGGACAAGGGCTGGCTATCCGCTTTTTGATAATCTTCTCAGCTCTGGTTGCCCTCGTTTTTGCACTCTATATCCGTTTTGCCGGCGCAGACCTCATTCCTTATGCTCAGGATATTGCCGACCAAATGCTGCCGGTTAAAGTTGTCAACGGTGTTGTTGTCGAACCGGCTGACACTATCAAAGTTGCTCACCTTAATCTTGACGGCAATGCCGCTCTTGAACTGCCGCTGGTTATCAATACCACGGTTGATAATCTTGATATCAGCCAATTAAGCCAAGGTGCTTATCTGACCCGCCGTGCTTTTTATGTCATCAACCAGAACGATTCCCGCATTTATCCGCTCAAAGACAGCTTTGAGCTGCCCCAAGGCGACTATCGTGAAGACTTCAAATCCGGTTTAAGCTGGGCCGCTTTTGCTTTCTTTATTATCGGCGGTATCGGCTTATTCGCTTTCTACTTCCTGTTAAGTATTTTTTATGCCACCTGCTCTTATGTCGTTTCGGCCATTGCTTCCAAAAAATTTGATTTTGATTTGCGGATGCGTATGAGCGTCTTGTGCCTGATAACGGCCTATGCCTTCTTCACGCTCATCGGCTGGATTGGCATTGAAAGCGGCAGATTGGTCTTCTTTGTCATTATCATCGCCATGCAGTTTTGGATTATCTCTAAACTGCCTGCAAATCTGGCACCGCAGCCGGCTGTTCTGGTCAGCACCGAAACAACCGTTCCGCCGATGACGTCAGCCTGGCCGGCAAATAATGCGGAACCGTCTAAAGTTGCCGCCGCTGAGCCTGAGACTAAAAAAGCAGCTGCCCCGAAAAAAACAGCGGCTAAGAAATCCGCTGCCAAGAAAGCTGCTCCGGCAACAGCTAAAAAAGCAGCAGCTAAAACTCCGGTAAAAAAGGCTCCGGCCAAAAAAGCCGCCGCACCGAAAAAAGCTCCCGCTAAAAAACCGGCTGCTAAATAATTCTGCTTCAAAAAAAAAGAAAGCCTGAGTCTTAACTCAGGCTTTTTATTTGGTCTCTTCTTCAACCCATTCGCGATAGGCCTGCGAACTGTCACTCACCGGCACGACAATAATCTCCGGAACTTCATAATTATGAAAATTGAGCAGATATTCTTTAACCGAAGTAACTTTTTCGGCAACGGTTTTTATCATCAGGCGGAACTCTTCATCTTCCTGAATCATCTCCTGCCAGCGATATAAGCTTTTAATTTTTTCAATCTGCACACAAGCGGCCAATTTACGTTCGACAAGCTCTGCCGCAAATTTCTCGGCCGTTTCAAGTTTATCTGTCGTTGTCATAACAATAACCAAAGCCATAACTTTTCTCCTTATCTGAAAAAAAGCCTAAAACAATCAAAAGATGAAGTCAATGTGTTAATGGCATTTCTGCACGCGGCAGATGTTAGACAACCCATCTGCCGAATAACAAAAACGCCGGAACGAACCGGCGTTTTTTATCAGGAACCTTTTCAGTTCGGATTAAAACTGAATAACCTTGCGGTTATAAACATATTCGGCAATTTCAACCACACCGTATAAAATGACGTAAGTCCCCATCAAAGCAGTCAGCGTAATCGCACCGATTGCGGGATAAGTCAAAATCAAAAAGCCGAAGATAATACCCAGAACACCGGCCGCCATGGTCCAGCCCATCGAACCGTTGCTCATCTGTTTGCGATACTGATAAGCGCTGGCCAGTTGGATGACACCGACAGCCAGACACCACAGAGCAAAAATAATCGGCATTGAAGCGGCTGTCAGTCCGAGGTTGGCAACAAAAATAACACCGACCAGAATATCTAACAGGCCGACAACCATATACCATCCGGAATCAAAGGAAAAAGACGCGATGAAATATCCAACACCCACTGCAATAAAAACCACGCCGAGGTACAGCGCCAGAGCAACCAGAGTAACCTCCGGATTAAACCATACATAAACACCCAGCAGCGCCATCAGAACACCGGCAATCAAATGCCAGATACTCACATTGCGGCTAAGCTTAACTTCAATATCAGCCATAATTGTTTCTCCATAAAGCAAAATTAAAACGACAAGATGTATCTAATCATCTTTTGCGCATTTTAAATTCTTTTGCGGAAAAATTATGACTAATGCGGCAATTTTGCGACCTTTTGTGCAATCTGATGCGCCAATTCTGCCGTTAAGCGGCTTTCGGCGCGGACTAATTCATCATAACTGTCACCGGCCTGCTGTGAAAACTCGCCTCTCTCGCGCACAACGATTTTGCCGTCGCGGTTCAGAGCATACCACCAGGCTCTCAGATGAACCTGATGATCAAAAGCACCGTCAAACTTATCAACTTCGACAAAGACCACATAATCAAAAGTTTCGCGGCTCAAATTGCGGGCCTTGACAACCGAACGCGGCAGATAAACAGACATATCTGCGGCAATCGTACGCTGCATCATGGCCGACAAAGCTTCGCTCCAGCGGTTCATTTCCGAAAAACCGAGTTCAACCGAATTATCTTTAACCGTCACAATCTGCGGTTTATCAAGATAATCGGGAATTTTGACTTCTTCAATGCCGATAGTCATCTGCACATTGCTGACAGCAGCTCCGTCTTGAGAACTGATTCCCTGCAGGCTGTAAAACTTTGCCGGCCGGCTGGTTCCGACGCAAGCCGACACCAACAGAGCCAAAACCAAACTGACAATTTTCTTCATTTAGTACCGTCCTTTTCCTTTTAACAATGCCTCGGGGTGTCTTTCCAGATAATCCGAGAAATTCCTGAATGATTTTGCCGCTTCGCCGATATTAACAATCGCCTTGTTAAGATTATTAACCGTATCGGCCGATGCCTGCGAATTGTCGCTGACTATCCGATCAACCTTTGTAACAATTTTACTTATCCGCGGCATTTCATAATTTAAACTTTCAAAAAATTTATTAAACTTCTCCACACTTTGGCGAATAGGCAGGCTTTGCAGTCCTTTTGACAATTCACCCATCGGCGACAAGGCTGTCGGAATTTCCATAAAATCAGGATTTTTATTTTTCAACACAATCGGCGTATCCGGCAGCATTTCAAACTCAATCATCAATTGTCCGGTCACATAACTCTGGGTTGTCAAACGCGCCCTCAGCCCTTTTTGAATCAGCGCGTCCAAAACTTCCTGCTTGGTATTAAACTCACCGATAGAGCTGATTCCCTGCCGGTCCATTTTGACATAAACCGGAATACTGAAATCTAAACTGTTCGGATTGGCAATCAAATCAATCTTAGCCACTTTGCCGATTTCCACTCCTTTAAATACCACCGGAGAACCGACATTCAAGCCTTTGATGGATTCTTCAAAATACATCACCACTTCTTCAGCTTTGTCGCCGAAAAATTTATCCTGCAGCGAGCTGCCGATAATCACCGCCAGCACGGCAATACCGACAACCATAAACAACCCCACCATTTTTTTATTCGGTTCTTTACGCATGACCTTTTTCCCCACGGGTTAAGAAATTCAGCAATTTTTCGTTCGGCGGATTTTTCAGCAGCTCCTTCGGATTGCCCCGCCCGAGAATACCTTTGATATCGGCATCCAGAAAAATGGAATTGGTACCGATAGCAAAAATAGAACTCAGTTCATGAGTCACGACCACAATTGTCGTCCCCAGACTTTGGTTGATATCAATAATCAAATCATCAAGCAGCTTCGAACTGATAGGATCCAGACCGGCTGACGGCTCGTCAAAATAAACAATTTCGGGATCAAGCGCCAAAGCCCGCGCCAAACCGGCGCGTTTTTTCATACCGCCGCTGATTTCGGACGGATAAAATTCTTCAAACCCGGTCAAACCGACCAGAGCCAGCTTCAAAGATACCAGCTCATCAATCAGCTTTTCCGAATAATCCGTATACTGCTGCAAAGGCAAAGCTACATTTTCTGCCAAAGTCATTGAACTGAACAACGCCCCGCTCTGATACAAAATGCCGCAGCGTTTCATAATTTCATCGCGTTTATCGGCACTCGCTTTGGCAAAATCCACACCGTCAATCCAGATATCGCCTTTTGCCGGCGGCACCAATCCGGTCAAAACCCGCAGCAAACTGCTTTTACCGCCGCCGGAACCGCCCATAATGATAAAAATATCACCCTTGTTGACATCAAAGCTGATATCTTTCATCAACACAAAATCACCATAAGCAATGGTCAAATCTTCAACTTTTATTTTAACGTCTTTTTCGCTCATATGCCCAAGACCTCAAAAATAAGCGTGATAATCCCTGTCGCCACAATCATCACCACAATTGAAGAAACCACCGCTTTGGTTGTTGCCACACCGACGCTGTCGGCATTGCGCCCGCAGTTGACACCGTAATAACAGCCGCATAAAGCAATAATCAGCCCGAAAACCAAACCATGAAACAAACCAACCCAGAAGTTGGTCATATTCATTGCATCATAAGAATATTTCCAATACTCCTGCGGCGAAATGTCGAGCATAAGCACGCCGACAAAAGCGCCGCCGAGCATACCGGCCGCATCAGCCAGAATTGTCAGAAAAGGCATTGTAATCAACAAACTCAGCGTTCTCGGCAAAACCAGAAAATCGCTGATTGGCACCCCCATGGTTTTCAGGGCGTCAATTTCTTCATTAACCTGCATAGTACCGATAGTCGCGGCATAAGAAGCACCTGTTCGGCCGGCCATGATAATCCCGACCATAATCGCGCCCATAATGCGCGTCATGCCGATTGTCACCAGGCTGGCAACATATATCTGCGCACCGAAAGTTTTAAGCTGGATAGCACCGACAAAAGCCAAAATCAAACCAACCATGAAACTGACGAGCGTCACAATACCGACGGCCTTGTAACTGCTGTCTTCCAGCGCAAACAAAAAATCAACCTTGCGCATAACGGCGCTGCCGGCAATCAGCCGCACAAAAGAATGAAAAGTCGTTACCACAAATTTCCAGGCCCGCAGCAGGCTCTGATAAATTTTCAAACCCCAATCGCCGAAAGCGGCCAGCCAGGGCAAACCGCTGCCGTTGTCGCGGCTCGGCTTACGGTCGACTTCCAAAGCAAGCCCGATTAATGTCTGCAGATTTTTGGGCAGAGACGAAAAATCATATTCCCGTTTTTTGGCTTTGGCGGTTTTTGCCAGATGATACAAAATCACCACCAGGGTTGAATCCCATTTTTGCAAACCGCTATCAGCCGCGCGAATAGATTTCACCTGTTCGGCCGCTTTGAACAAACGTGCCTTTTCGGCTTCATCATCATAACCGACAAAGTCTCCGCTCAGGCTGACAATCAATTCCTGATTTGCAATTTGATAACCGAGTTTCATTTCCGACCCTGAACAAAATTTAAATTCAGCCTCATTATTCCACAAATTTACAGACAATCAAGCTGTTATTCGCCGCTTTACCGCAAAATTTCTCAAATTTGGTATGTAATCTTAAAATAACGTCAAACTTGGCTTTTTCCAATGCTGCCGCCGATAAAAGTTTTTTAAAAAACTTGCTTTACAATTAAAATTCGCGGCATTACATTACAGCCGCTAAAATAAAAGAATTTTTTTCAAGAACAGGTAATCACATGATAAAAGATTTAACAGTCGGCAACCCGGTCGGACTGATTATAAGATTCGCCCTGCCGCTATTGGCCGGCAATGTTTTCCAGCAGCTTTACAACATTTCCGACATCATCATTGTCGGCCGTTTGCTCGGTGTCAATGCTCTGGCCGCGGCCGGCGCTTCCGCACCGATTTATTTTACTGTTCTGCTGATTACGCTCGGTTTCACTGCCGGTTTATGCGTCATCACCGCCCAGCGCTTCGGCGCCAAAGATGAAGCAGGACTGCGCCGCTCCGTCACTCACAGCATGATGGCCGGCACCGTCTTAAGCCTGCTGACCACACTTCTCATGACTGTTTATATGAGACCGATTCTTATTGCCATGAAAGTCCCGGCTGAAATCATGACCGATACATATAACTTTATCTTTACCCTCACTCTGGGACTGGTCATGATTGTCAGCTACAACCTCTTGGCCGGTTTTATCCGTGCTTTGGGCGACAGCAAAACCCCGCTTTATTTTTTGATTTTTTCATCGGTTTTAAACGTTCTGCTCAATTTGCTGTTTATCTATGTGATGAAAATGGGCATTATAGGGTCAGCGCTCGGAACTCTTGTCTCAATGACAGTTTCGGTCGTCTTATGCGTTTTTTATATCAACCGCAAATTTCCGATTTTGCGCCTCCGCAAAGAAGACTGGAAATATGACCACAATTTTATGAAGCAGCATTTGGCCATTGCCATACCGATGTCTGTCCAATTCTCGGTCATTGCTGTCGGCCTGTTGATTATCCAGAGAGTCTGCAATTCTTTCGGTCCGGATACAATTGCCGCCTTTACCTCGGCGCTGCGCATTGAACAGCTGGCCACCCAGCCGCTGGTTGCCTTGGGCTTGGCCCTGGCAACTTATTCCGCCCAAAATTACGGTGCCGGCATGATTGGCCGTATCCGCCGCGGTGTTTATCATTGCTCGCTGATTTCTCTGGGTTTTGCCGTCTCCCTCGCCTTACTGGTCCGCTTTGTCGGTGAGGATATGATTCAGGTCTTTCTTGATGTTGAAAATGCCGAAATCATCACAATCGGCCGTAGCTATCTGAATATCACAACGCTGTTTTACTTTTTCCTGGGGCAGATTTTTATCTTCCGCAACACCCTGCAAGGAATGGGCAATACGGCAATTCCGATGACAGCCTGCCTTGTCGAGTTGTTGATGCGTTCCCTTGCCGCTGTTTTTCTTGCAGATAAAATCGGCTATCTCGGCTTGTGCTATGCCAGTCCGATTGCCTGGATCGGCGCCTCGCTTGTCGTGGCTTTCGGTTACCTCTTCACTATTCGCCGCCTGCGCCGCCATTATCTTAAAAACCACCTGAAATGGCTCGGCAACAAGCTCGGCCTCAAAACACCGCAGCCGGAAATTCTGCCCGAAGCAGCCCCCGCCGAATAAACCAAAAGCTCCGTTAAACCGGAGCTTTTTCAAGTTCAGCCGTTTTCAAGATAGGCTTGCAGCATGGCCACCCATTCAGGATGACGACTGTAAACAAAAGTCTCGCCGATTTTGGCCATCGCGGCTTTGCCGTCGGCAATCACCGCCCGCTGATAATTTTCCATGCCGCCGCGGAATAAATAACAAACCGCCGGATTTTCCTTTTTCGCCGCCTCAAACCGCTCGGAACTGCCAAAGTAATAGCGCGTTACTTTGCCGCCGCGCGCGCAAAATTCATTCAAGGCCTGAAAATAACGGCTGTCCGGCTGCACATGATGACAATCATCTTCTCCTTCAACTACCTGCAATTTATGCTGCGCCTGTTCAACCATTTCAATCACTTTTGCAAGCACATCTTCATTATTGATTACCTGATAGAGTTTCATTTTTACCTCGCTTTGCTGCACATAAAACGAAATGCCGTCAGCCTTGGTTGGCCATTGCCGTAAAAGACTGCATTGTCACGGTTAAGCGGCACAGCCGACAATTCCACCGTTTTATTTTGAATCGCAGATTTTTCATAAGCCTTATAAATCTGCCCGAAACTGTGCAGAGAATATTTAAACGCCGGCACCGGCATTTGACAACCGCTGACTTTGGCATAAATAATATCTTCATTCATATCAAAACGTTTCATAATATATTGCAGGCGGTTAAAAATATTCTCGGCATTTTTGGCCGTAATATCCTTAGGCTTGATCAGCTGCATAAACTGCTCGATATTCTTGGACGGAACTTGCATTGTTTTCAAAGTCGTTGCCCGGTCTTTGAAATAATAAACCAGCGGATCGGCCAGGCAGGCAATATCATGACGACGGACATGCTCAACAAATTTTCCGAAGTTTTTATCATGGCTGTTAACATTCAGCAGCAAAACTTCTTCATCTTTGCCAAGGCTCTGATAATCGCGCAGTGTCTTAACTTCCGCTTCCTTGCCGATACTCTGCAGCATTTTTTGCAATGCTTTGATTTCAAGAAGCTCCAGACTGTCGGAACGGCAATCGACAACTTCTTCTCTGGTCATCAACACCACCTTGTCTTTGTGCAAAAACTGCGCCGCCGTTGCTTTCAGGCGGTCCTTAAGCTGCAAATTGGCATCAACCACCCGCTGCAGATTGCCGTTTGACGGCCGGTTCAGCATTGTCATAAACAAACCGACATCGGGCATATTAATTTTTTCAACCTCAATATTACCCTTACGGTCAACAAAACAATCCGGCTGAAAATACAGCAAACCGCGGCCTTGATAATCTTTCGGCCCCTGCTCGGCAAATTTTGTTTCCGCACCGGCTGCCGCCTGTTCAAAACTCAGTCCCTTATCCAGCAAATCACGCGTATATTCTGCCAAAGACAAAGACTTATTCAAAGCCTCGTCAATTTTTGCCCGCAGCTGCGGAATCTTGGCTATCGGAAACTGCACATTGCGGTTGGTTTCGGCCGGACGGATAAAAAAGAAACCGCTTTTAGAACCGACATGGCCGCCGTCATGCAGCTGCAAACCCTGTTCAGCGGCCATAAATCGGAACTTATTAACCAGCGCGGCCGTCGTGCGATAATCGTTTTTTTCAAAAGATTTCTGAATCTTTGCCGCCAAAGCCGCCAATTGCGGATAACCGCCGCCGGCCAGCTGCTCGTCAATCAGAACTTCCGGCATTGCAAAACCTTTATCTCCTTTGAGGTCATAATGCAGGTTGCTATCATTGCCTAAATCAAAACGGGTAAAATTGCCGCCCGGCCCCTGATCCATGCGTAAATGGCGATAAGCGCCGGCACCGCGCAGGCGGTATTGGATTTTATCATAATCATCGGGAAAAAATGCCAGCAGCAAATCAAACGGCGGCTGCTTGCGGATATTCTTAAAATTGCGGTTTGCCGTGATAATTTCTTCTGCAGACGGCGTTTCTCTGCCGATTAAATTCTCGGCCAAATCATAGTAAGTTGCAAAGGTTCCTCCGGCCATTTTCACGCGGCCGCAGTCCTCAATTAAATATTCATAGGACATCATTCATCTCCATTTTAGAAAATGTTATTAAATTTCAATAGATTATATTATTTAGACAGATTTAAATTCAGATACGGAAAAATATGGCACTAGCAGTGCCACCAGAAGAAACGAGCAACCAATGTAAAATCAGTTTTTTGCATTAACTTTCCTATTATCCGAATTCATCAGGAAGATGAATAACGCCGTTCATAATAATTATCCCTACAGACAAGTCAATCCCTGTTCGGCTTTTTTTTTGCAAATCTGCACTTATATTTTTGCTTGTCATCAAAAAAGGAGCACAACATGACACTCACACGTCCCGTCAAACTGGCTTTATCAGCCCTGACTTTAGCCGCTTTTACCATTGGCACCAGCGAATTTGTCATCATGGGGCTTTTGGTCGACATTGCCAAAGAGCTCAAAGTCAGCATTGCTCAAAGCGGTCTGCTTGTCACGGCTTATGCTCTGGGCGTTGTCATCGGCGGCCCGGTCGTTGCCGTTCTGACCTCAAGACTGCCGCGCAAAGCAACCCTCATCGGCCTTGTTGTTATGTTTGTCACCGGCAACATCTGCTGTGCTGTCTCGCCGACTTATCATCTCTTAATGCTGTCGCGGATTTTAACCGCCATGTGCCACGGAACCTATTTCGGCATTGCAACCGTTGTCGCCGTACAGCTTGTTGATGATAAACACCGCACTCTGGCCGTCGCCTGGGTATTCCTCGGCACCACGCTTGCCAATATGCTCGGTGTTCCGCTCGGTACGGCTGAAGGCAACCTCTGGGGCTGGCGATCGACTTTTTGGTCTGTGGCCGTCATCGGCCTTCTCGCCATTGCCGCCCTTGTTTGGCTGCTGCCGAATAGCTTAAAACGTGACAATTCTTCACCGCTCAAAGAATTTCAATCCTTAAAAAGCCCGCTGGTGCAAATACCTCTGCTGCTTTCGGCGCTCTTAAACGGCGGTTTGTTTGTCGTTTATACTTACATTGCACCGCTGCTCATCAACATCACCGGCTTAAGCCCGCACGGTGTCACATTGGTTCTGCTCATTCTGGGTATCGGACTGCCGATTGGCACAATCATCGGCGGCAAACTCGGCGACAAAGCTTTGATAAAATCGCTGTTCACACTCTTTCCGGTTCTGATTATCGCCCTTGTCATCATGCATTATGTCATGCCTTATGCCGTTGCCAATATCACGGTCATGTTCATTTGGAGCACCGTCACTTTCACGATTGCACCGATGCTGCAGGTCATGGTCGTCAATAATGCCCTCGGCGCCCCGAACCTCGCTTCGACTTTTAATCAGAGTGCTTTTAATCTCGGCAACGCTTTCGGCGCCTGGGTCGGCAGCGTGCTGATTCGTTATCATGTCAGCTATGATGATTTGCCCTTTGCCGGTATTATCTTCATCGCTGCCGCCATTTTGCTTGTAGCTCTCTACAATCGCAGGATAAAACTTGCCAAGACCGAATAAATCAGTTAAATTCGCTGCAACTTTAATCATTTAGAAGAATAATCATGCCGCTTACTCAAATATTTCTTGCCGTTGCAATCGTTGCCTCTTGGGGTTTGAATGCCGCCATCAGCAAAATCGTTGTTACCCAGATTCCGACTTTGGCTTTTTTATCACTGCGTTTTTTTGCCACGGCGCTGATTTTTATGCCCTTTGCCAAACTGCATAAAAAAGATTTGGGCCGTTTGTTCAAAATCGCCATGCTGCTCAATGTCGGCCATTTCAGCTTCACTTTTTATTCGCTGAAATATTTGAGCGCCGCTTCTTTTTCGGTTATCCAGCAGATTCAGGTGCCGCTGGCTTTGCTGCTCGGTGCCGCCTTCCTGCACGAGAAAATTACCAAACGCCAGATTATCGGCATTATGCTGGCTTTCTGCGGCATTTTGTGCATTTTCGGATTGCCGGACATCAACCTGACCGGCTTTGTCCTGACATTCATGGGCTGCCTGTTCTGGGCAATCTCCCAGCTTGAACTAAAAAAATCACAGGCAATTGATATTTATACTTTCATCACTTTCACAACCCTGTTTGCCGCGCCGGTGCTTTTCGGCCTGTCGCTTATTTATGAGGGCAGCATTATAACTGCGCTGATTGAAGCACCGAGAACGCCGCTGCTGTTCTCTTTCTTCTATCAGGTTGTGATTCTCGGCGCCGCAATGATGTTATGGCAAAAGCTGGTTGCCAACAACGGCATTGCCAAAGTCGTTCCGGTTATGCTGCTGCAGGTTTTATTCGGAATTTTGGGCGGTATTCTCATTTTCAACGAAAGCCTAAATTGGAACATTGCAATCGGCGCCTTTTTCACAATGACCGGCGTCGGTCTGGCAATGATAAAATCACACCCCAAAGCCAAGATTATTCAAATTAATGAGGAACTCTCGGAAGCGGCGGAATAAAAAAAGGCTCCTATTTCGGAGCCTTCTTTTTTTCTTGCAAATCAGCCGTACAATTCGGACATTTCACGGCTTTGACCGGAATAACCGAACAGCAGTAAGGACATTCTTTGGTCTTGGCCTCTTCCTTGATTTCTTCTTTGGCATCCATTCTTTCCTGCAGTTCATTAATACCTTTAATCAGCAGAAAGACGGCAAAAGCCACAATCAGAAAACTGATAACCACATTGATAAACAAACCGATATTCATCGTAACGGCACCGGCAGTCTGAGCTGCGGTCAATGACGGATAAGGCGCCGGTGTGGCACCGTCGCGCAGAACAATAAACATATTGCTGAAATCGACCTTGCCGAGCAGCAGCCCGATAGGCGGCATGATAATATCTTTAACCAGAGAGTCGACAATCTTTCCGAAAGCGGCACCGATAATAATACCGACTGCCATGTCAATCACGTTGCCGCGCATGGCAAATTTTTTAAATTCATTCAACAAAGACTTAAACATTTTCATCTCCAAAAATTAATAATGCGGCGGAGGGGTTTCTTCCGATAACGGCCTCACCACGTCATCATTGCTCATACTGAGCAGATATTGATTTTGCTTAACCAGCTTTTCAATAATCTTGCCCTGTTCTATCACAACCTGATTTAAATCATCAACAAATTTTTCCTGAACAGCCAAAGCGCTCTCAATCGCAATCAGGCGCTCTTCCAATTCTTCTGACATATATAACTCCACAAATTAAAGGCTTAAAGTATTTTCTTTAAGCCTTTGTTGATTCTTATTTTCTTTTGGCTTCGTAATACAGGCTGTTAAACAGGCATAACAGCACGGATAACAGGCTGGTCACAACGATATTGGCCTCATTATTGCCGATCAGATAATAGGCGGCAATATAGGGGAAATAAATCACGGCGGCCACCAGAACCCAGGACAGATAACTGCCTTTGGCCAAAGCGGCAAAAGATTTAAAATTGATTTTCTCGCCGGCCATAATCATCGGCAAAAGCACATTGACTTTGGCAAACAGCCAGATACCGACAAAGATGTTGGCAATCAGACCTAGCGGCACCCAATAAAAACCGACATTATGATGAGCAAAAATTTTAGACAACACAAACATCGGTATCATCATGATGAAACCCATCACAAACTGGATAACGGCAAACAACAGCCATTTTTTGATAAAACCCCAGACTTTGCCGAGTTGGACTTTCATAACATATTTATAAATGGCAATTTCAACCGCGCTGTAAACCAAAGGACTGAGGCACAAAGACAAATAAAGATAAGCCCGGCAGTCGGCATAGCGGACACGCAGACAGTCATCGCCCAGAGAATAGGCAATCAGCGGCAGAATAAACAAAATCCAGATTGGCAGTTTGCGAAGAAAAAGTTTGTAGGTATCTTTGATAACAGTAAGCATATCAGTCACCTCTTAAATAGTTTTTATCGTCTTATAAT
>URWU01000009.1 GCA_900551585.1 uncultured Alphaproteobacteria bacterium
GGAAGTGCGATTCAGGATATCATGAAAAAAACGGAACTTGCGAAAAAGACTGTATCGTTCAAAATTGTTCCGGTTATACTTTAAGCACTTGCCCGGCGCACGGTATCTGTTCAAGTTGCACTAAAACAGCTTCCAATTGCTCGACAAACGGAACCTACCAAAAACTCGACAGCTGCGAAACCGGTTATAAAGTCTCCGGAAACAGCTGTGTGGAAGCGTGTACCGCCAACTCTTGCTCCGGATACCCTCTCTCATACTGTCCATATAAAGGTGTTTGTTCGACCTGCCCGATAGTAAACTCAGATTGCTCTACCGGTGAAACTAAATACAAACTGGATTCTTGCCAGTCAGATTATATCCTTAATGGAAATAGCTGTTCCTGCATTGACAAAACAGCCCAATATGATGAATGGTCCGGCTTCGTCAGATGTGAATGCTATAACGGGTGTTATGTCGTAGACCTTACAAAAAATTCAGGCACAGATTATAAAACGGCCTGCCAAATAGCATGTTGCTCTCCGAACTTAACTTGTGACCAAGAATATAATATTGCGTTACACGGAAGAGCTGTTTGCCCCAATGGGTTGGGATGTTATCCGCAATACGAAAACTGCCTCTCAACAGAAAGTAGTTATGTGTGTGAAGGCGAGTTTGATGCATGTATGTACGATGCTGATTATGCATACCAACAATGTAAATCACTACAATAAAAACAAGCTAAAAAACAGAAACCTCAAAAATTGAGGTTTCTGTTTTATTATATGAAACTGTTTTTTATCTTAAAAAATATCACCCTCAATGCGCCAGCCGCCGTCTTCATAGACCAAATGAAAAGCCGCACAATTGGCTAATTTATCAAAATCATAATGCCAGTGGTTCAGCATAGCCGACATCGTCCCGCCGTGAATGGCCACTCCGGCAGTCTTAAAATCGCCCTCAGCTAATTTGGCAAGCACATTAAGAACCCTGTCCAGAGCTTCTTTTTTGCTTTCGCCTTGAGGAAAACGAATATCCCAGTAATCCGGATTAGACCAGTTATTGACAATTTCCGGAACATCGCACTGCAAATCGGCAATCAACTGCCCTTCGGCATCACCGTAGAAACACTCCCGCAAATCATCTTGCACCTCAACCGGAACATCAAGAGCTTCTGCCACGACTTCGGCCGTCTGCCGGGCTCTTTTCAGCGGACTGCTGAAAATAATATCCAAACCTTTATCACGCAGCTTTTCAACCAGACCCTGCGCCTGAGCAACGCCGGTCTCGTTAAGCGCATAATCCATGCCTGAACCCTGCCAGCGCTTTTGTTTGTTCAAATCTGTTTCACCATGGCGAAAAATATAAAAATCTTTGCGGCTCATCTTTACTCCTGCTTTATTTGGGTTGGCGTTTTTTCAAATCCGCGTCTTTGACATCAGCCCAGACAATGGTTGTCGATTTAATCCCTTTTTCCCACACAAACCAGGCAAATTCCATTGCCGGCGACCCAAAGCCCAGAAAGTCTACTTTATTGGGAATAACAATAACTTTGGCCGGCGGAAATTCAGCATAAAGTTTAGCCCTTTTCTTGCCGGTCAAATAACGGATGGGCAGCAGCAGCGCCAGACATTTGTCAGAAAGCTTAAGCCCTTGCACAATAAACTCATAAGCCAGATTAAACGGCGGATTGGTAATGATATTTTCAAAGCGGGTTTCCGAGTTGAGAAAATCAACGCCGCTTTGCCCAAACCCGCGGTCAATCAAATCGCTGCAAAAAACGTCGGCATATTTTTCAAGCAAAACTTCGGCCATACGCCCGTCCCCGCAGGCCGGTTCCCAAATTTTGCCGCTGAAGCGATAATTATCCAGCAAAGCCTGCGTCACATAACGCGGCGTCGGATAAAAATCTTCTTTTTGCCGCAAATCCTCAACCTTACGACCGAGAAGCTTGTATTGTTCATTCATCATTAAAAAAATTTCTTTCTCAAGGTATGTTATTCTTAAATACCCATATAAAAATTTTCTATAATGCGGCAGATAATAAGATTTCAGGAATTTTAAGAGGGAGTGTACATAGAGGTACATGACCGAGTAAAATATCCGCAAAATCTGTATTAGATGCCCATTAGAGGAAATTTTGGAGCGGGTAACGGGAATCGAACCCGCATTATATGCTTGGGAAGCACACGTTCTACCATTGAACTATACCCGCACGGCTGGCACGATAATATTACAATTTTTGAATTAATCAACCTCAAAAATAAAACGCCCCATCATAAGACAGGGCGCTTTGTTTTCATCAATCAATTATTCTGCCGTCAGGGCATTTTTCAGATTATTGAGACTGCCTTTGGCATTATCAATAGCTTTCTGCTGCTCGGCTTTTTTAGCAGCGCTTTCTTCCTGCTGGGCTTTAAGTTTCTTTTCAATCTCTGCCTTTTTAGCTTCATATTTAGCTTTCTTGGCTTCTAATTTTTCTTCGCGGGCTTTCTGGGCATCAGCGTCTTTTTTAGCTTTTTCTGCTTTGGCGTCTTCAATTTTTTTGGTTGTCGCGTCAATTTTGCTCTGAGCCTTCTGCGCGGCGGCTGTCAAATCAAAATCTTTGGCCATAACATTAGCGGCGCTCAAAACGCCGGCCGCAACAAACAAAGACAACAATTTTCTCATCAGTTTTCTCCTCTGGTTAAAATAACTTAATCTAATATAAATCCCAAAGGATAAACTTCAATCATAAAAGATAAATTTTACAAAAAAAGATGATGAAACCAAAGTTCATCATCTTCTTGAAATTCACGGGCAGGCTTATAAACTCAGGCTCTGCAAACCGGATGTTTTTTCACGAATGTAATTATTGCGGAAACGGATAACGCAATATTCCCAAATGCCCCACAAAGCCAAACCGATTGTAATCAGCAAAGCCCAATGCCAATTAGATTCGCCGCTGCCGAGCAGATAAAAGACAAGCACCGCCAGCAGAAAAAATACCAGGAATTTGCGCCCTCTGTGTTTTTTGCATTTTTCAGCCAAACGCGCGTCATAAATCCCCGTCTTTTTCATTTCTGCCGCAATACTGTCACGGAAAACTTTGCACTCATCCCAATTTTCTATTATCCAATCGCGCATACGCGGCGAAAACAGATACAAATGGGTAAAAGGCGCCGCATCTGCCGGATCAATATCAAAACTGTCAATCAGCAACGCCGCCTCGGGCAAAGTACCGCTCGAAAGCAGGTTGATAATCAGGGGCGTCCATTTATCCGTATCCAGCAATTCGGGAAAACTGCTGCCGATAAGAGCCAAATCCAGCCACAATTGCCGCTGTTCGGAAGTTAATCTTCGACATTCTTCCGGCGTTGATGAACCGTAACGGCTGTTCAGGTAAAGCAGAATATCGTCCAAATCTTCATAAAAAGCTGTTTCCAACTCTTCGCCCACATAAATACTGCGGTCATCTCTCCGTTTTTGACTCAAAGTCACAACTCGTTCAAAACTCACAAATTTTTTCATAATACGAATTTTATATAAAATGATACATCAAGTTAAAATCACTCAACAATACATACTAATTCAACTACGGCCCAAAGCTATAACATAAGCTGTTTTGATTGTCTATCACAAAAAAATCCAAACAAAATTTTTGTAAACGGTGCAAACTCTTGACCCGATTCGCTTTTTGCTGCAATTAAAGTCATTTTTTGCTGGTTTTTTGAAATCAACCATGCTATAAAACGCGCAGAGAGATTCTGTGCCCCGATTTCGGTCGGGACACGTAACCAAGCCGGCAGATCAGGCATAAAACCGTCTAATCTGTGGGCTTTTTTTGTTAACATTCAACTAAGGATAAAATATGTCTGACGTTAAGATGAAAATGATGGACGGTAACGAAGCCGCTGCTTCCGTTGCCCACCGCATGAATGAAGTCTGCGTTATTTACCCGATTACCCCGTCTTCTCCGATGGGTGAATGGGCCGATGCGTGGTCTGCTGCCAAACAAAAGAACATTTGGGGCGTAATCCCTGAAGTTCAGGAAATGCAATCAGAAGCCGGTGCTGCCGGTGCCTGCCACGGTTCAATCCAGGCCGGTGCTTTAACCACCACCTTTACCGCTTCTCAGGGTTTGCTGTTGATGATTCCCAACATGTACAAAATCGCCGGTGAATTATCTCCGTTCGTTATGCATGTTGCCGCTCGTTCTTTGGCTTACCACGCTTTGTCAATCTTTGGCGACCACACTGACGTTATGTCCTGCCGCCAGACCGGTTTTGCCATGCTGGCTTCCAACTCTGTTCAGGAAGCTCACGATATGGCTGCTGTTGCCCAGACATCAACTCTGCGCAGCCGCGTTCCGTTCATGCACTTCTTTGACGGTTTCCGCACTTCTCACGAAATCAAAAAAATCAAACTGCTTTCTGATGACGATTTGAAAGCTATGCTGGAAGGCGTTAACTACTCTTTCAACGCTGAAAATGCTCTGCGTCCGGAAGCTCCGGTTATCCGCGGTACAGCTCAGAACCCTGACGTTTTCTTCCAGGGTCGTGAAGCTTCTAATCCTTTCTATGCCAAAGTTGAAGGCATTGTTCAGGAAGAAATGGACAAATTCGCTAAAATCACCGGCCGTCAGTACAACATTGTTGACTACTTCGGTGCGGCTGATGCCGAGCAGGTTATTGTTATTATGGGTTCTGGCGCCGAAACGGTTGAAGAAGCCATCACTTACCTGAACGCCAACGGCGCAAAACTGGGTGTCTTGAAAGTTCACCTCTATCGTCCGTTCCCTGAAAAATCTTTCTTAAAAGCTCTGCCCAAAACCGTCAAAACTGTTTCTGTTTTGGATAGAACCAAAGAATCAGGCTCTACCGGTGAACCTTTGTACCTCGACGTTGTTGCAACTTTGACCCAGGCTTTTGCCCGCGGCGATATTGCTTCTATGCCGAAAATCATCGGCGGCCGCTATGGTTTGTCTTCTAAAGAATTCACACCGGGCATGGTTAAAGCCGTTTTCGACAACGGTTCCGCAGCCAAAGCAATTAATGGTTTCTCTGTCGGTATTACCGATGACGTTAACAAAACTTCTTTGCCGTTTGATGATTCTATCGATACCGAACCCAAAGACGTTGTCCGCGCCGTATTCTTCGGCCTGGGTGCTGACGGTACCGTCGGTGCTAACAAAAACTCCATTAAAATTATTGCTGAAGACGCCGGCAAATACGGCCAGGGCTACTTTGTTTACGATTCTCGTAAATCAGGTTCCATGACCACTTCTCACCTGCGTTTCTCTGACAACCCGATTAAATCAGCTTACCTGATTAACAAAGCAGATTTCGTTGCCTGCCACCAGTTCCCGTTCATGAACAAGGTAGACATTTTGAAAATTGCTAAACCGGGCGCTACTTTCCTGCTGAATGCTCCTTACAAAGCTGAAGAAGTTTGGGATCATCTGCCGATTGAAGTTCAGGAAGAAATCATCAATAAAAAACTCAACTTCTACACCATCAATGCTGTTGAAGTTGCTCGTGAAACCGGCATGGGCCAGCGCATTAACACCATTATGCAGGCTTGCTTCTTTGCAATTTCCAACATCTTGCCGAAAGATGAAGCTATTGCCCAGATTAAAAATGCCATTAAGAAAACTTACAGCAAAAAAGGCGACGCAATCGTTCAAAAGAACTTTGTTGCTGTTGACGCTTCTTTGGAACACCTGCACAAAGTTGAATATCCTGCAGCTGTTACCTCCAAATTCCACCGTCTGCCTCCTGTTCCGGAAAATGCTCCTGAATTCGTTAAAAAGCTGACCGGTGAAATCATTGCCGACCGCGGTAACGAACTGCCGGTATCTGCTTTCGAACAAGTTGTCGACGGCACCTGGCCGACAGGCACAACCCAGTACGAAAAACGTTGCATCGCAACTGAAATTCCGGTTTGGGATCCCAATACCTGTATCCAATGCGGCAAATGCTCTCTGGTCTGCCCGCACGGCGTTATCCGTATGAAAGTCGCTTCGGAAGAAGAATTGAAGAATGCTCCGGCTACTTTGAAATCAGCTGATTACAAAGGTAAAGAATTTGCCGGCAAAAAATTCATTCTGCAAATTTCTCCCGAGGATTGCACCGGCTGCGGTATCTGCGTCAGCGCCTGCCCGGCTAAGAACAAAGAAAATCCGGAACGCAAAGCGATCAATATGGATCATATTGAAAACCATTTGGAAGCTGAAAAAGCTAACTGGAAATTCTTTGAAACTCTGCCTTACGTAAAACGTACCGAAGTTTCCAAAGCTTTGCCGAAAACCACCCAGCTGATTCAACCTTTGTTTGAATTCTCAGGTGCTTGCGCCGGCTGCGGTGAAACACCTTATGTTAAATTGCTGACCCAGTTGTTCGGTGACCGCATGGTCGTTGCCAACGCAACCGGTTGTTCTTCAATTTACTCTGGTAACCTGCCGACCACACCTTATGCCAAAGACGAAAAAGGCCATGGTCCGGCTTGGGCAAACTCTTTGTTTGAAGACAATGCCGAATTCGGTCTGGGTATGAGATTCTCCATCGATCAGCAAACCCGCTTTGCTCAAAACCTGCTTGAAGGTTTGAAAGACAAAGTCGGCGCTGACCTGGCAGACAAAATCCTGTCTAACCCGCAGGCAACAGATATCGAAATCGACGACCAGCGCGCCAATGTCAAAGCTCTGCGCGACAAACTGGCTTCTATCAATACTCCTGAAGCCAAACACCTTGATAAACTGGCTGACTACCTGATTAAGAAATCAGTCTGGATTCTCGGTGGTGACGGCTGGGCTTACGATATCGGCTTCGGTGGTTTGGATCACGCAATTGCTTCCGGCAAAAACATCAACATTCTGGTTATGGACACAGGTGTTTACTCTAACACCGGCGGCCAGCAGTCCAAAGCAACACCGATGGGCGCATCTGCTAAATTTGCAACTGCCGGTAAAGCTTTGCCGAAGAAAGATTTGGCGATGATTGCCATGTCTTACGGCAATGTCTATGTTGCTCAGGTCGCTTTCGGTGCCAATGATGCCCAGACCATCAAAGCTTTCAACGAAGCTGAAGCTTTTGACGGTCCGTCAATCATCATTGCTTACTCTCACTGTATCGCTCAGGGCTTCAACCTGGCAGACGGTCTGTCTCACCAAAAAGACGCCGTTGAGTCCGGTTCTTGGCCGCTGTATCGTTACAATCCTGAGAATATTGCCGAAGGTAAAGCACCGTTGGTACTTGACTCTAAAGCACCGAGCAAACCTTTGGCTGACTACATGGCTAACGAAACCCGTTTCCAGGTTGTCAACAAAGCTAACCCTGAACGTTATGAAACCTTGTTGAACAAGGCTCAGGAAAACGTTAAAGAAAAACGTTCTCTCTTGGAACACATGTCTGAGTTCAAAGTTGTAGAATAGTTTTCCGCAAACTCTAAAAAAAGTGCAATGATTAATTTCATTGCACTTTTTTTACATTTTAAAGCACATCGTCAACTAGAGATTGTAACAAAAAATTAAGTATGATAAGATAAATCAGTGTGAGGAGATATACAATGAGCGAAACAGAAATCAACAACATCGAAATATCAGACAAAGCCTCGGCAATCAAAGACCTGTTCGGCGGCGAAAAAAACTTCAACAAGACCCGCTTCAAAGAAGATGCCGAACGCGCTCAGGCCGAAGGACGCTCTCTTGATTCTCTCAATGTAGAAGATTATCGCCTCAAAGATGATAATGATAACGGCTCAGAAAACAATTCATCAAATGATTTTTCTAACGGCTCAAATTTACATTTCAAAGCCGGATACGAAAATGGCATGTATGTCGCCCGCGGTCCCGGAGGAAAAGTTATTACCGGCAAAACCCAAGACGAAATGCATACCCAACTGGCACAAGAATTTGTCAAAGATGCCCAAAAAACAGGCGATGTCCCTTATTGCCGCCACACCGGCCCTAAAGATGATAAAGAAGGCATGAAAAGCTTTGCCAAAACTTTTATTAATGCCGGTGTCGCCATTGACGGAGATGTTCCGAATGACCCGCAATTTTGGCAGCAATTCAAACAGGAATACATGAAAAATCCTGAAAACAAGATAGAAAACTGGAACATGCTCACTTCAAAAATCCCCCCGGAATATATGGGAGAAAAGTCAAAGCAGCAGAGCAATTCTCTCTCAAGCCATATAAAAAGCCTCCGCAACGGAATCAACAGAAACTTGACCCCTGAAATGCCGCGAGCTGTCCAGCGGACAACTGTCAACCAGATGGATTTAGCCAAGTTCAAACAAAGTACAATATCAATGGGATAAAGGCCAGATTAATTTACCCAAAGTGCATCGGTAATTACCGTTGCACTTTTTTATATCATAAGTGTCGGATTTTATTGACAAAACAAAATTCTCCTTTAAGCTTGCAACCCTGAGATGTACCAATTAATTAATATTAAAAACAAATTATTACCATTATGAATGAAACTGCATTTTTTTACGCGGGATTAATTAATGTAACAAATTACAATCCCGGATTGACCCCGGAAGAATTATCCCAGACTTATTTAGGCTTGCCGGCCATTAGAGTTCACAACAAAGACTGGCGTTTGGAATTCGACGGCCTTATTCCCGGAATCGTTAATTTTGTAGAACCAGACAAGGCTGAAGTGAGAATAGATTACTTGTGCTCAAAATTCTGCGCACATAAAGTAAAGATAATTTCCGATCAAACGCCCCATAATGCGATACTTTTCTGTGGAACCTTCAAAGATCAGCCGTTAAAAGAAATCGCATTTCTCTGGCAAAAAGCAGCCCTTAAGACATACGTTGCTTTAGGCGGTCTTAATCATGCTCCTTTTGTCGATTGCACCATTTTTCGCGTTAACGGCATGTTAAAACTTTATGCCCTTTGCCCTTCAAAAAAATTTGAAGAAATTTGGAAAGAATCTTGTATTGAGATTGCTGAGAAAACAACTCTTCTTAATGCCGGATTCTCTCAGATTAATTTGAAGATTTACGGCAGATAAGCTTTTTTTCATTCCCAAGCTCCCCAAATTCATTTTGGGGAGTTTTTTTATTTTAATTCACAAAAAGCAATAAAATATTTGTCAAATTAGACAAAATAGATTATAGTAATACCATATTATGACGGAGAGTGTGAATGACAAACGAAAAAACTCAATTAAAACAACAGCAGCTGATTGAAAAACTTAACCTACAGACAGTTGAACTGAAAAAGAAATTCGGCGCCGTCTTCCGTGCCGATGAATATCATTTTCAGGGCATGGGTTTAATCAAGAACAAAGGCTCACTGGAAGGACTTCAGCCGTTGGACTTTATTGACCAGAATACCTTGGAACTGCAGCGTCAGGCTCCTACCGAGGTTCAAAAGGAAGAATGGCTGAAACTTCAGGGCACGGAACCGGAAACAGGAATCAGCCACCGCCAGCTCGGAGAAAAACTGCAAAACCTGCGCCAAAAGTTCAAAGATCCGCAAGCGCTGGCCAAACAACAGCAAAAAGAAAAATTAGAAAGACAAATCCGTATGCGTGAGGCTGCCAATAATGCCTCGCTAAAAGGATAGAATCCGTTTTTGCCGCGGACTCGGAAAATCTATATATCATTATGCCGCAATTTTTTTACAAATTCAGGTTGTTACCGGCCTTGATAAGTAACCGTAAATAAATATATCTCTCTGAGAGATTCCACAATTATCTGCACAATTTGTGATTAGGTTTGACAAGCCCCGCTAAGGGTAGAAAGATTGACTCATTAAATCATTAATGGAGAATTACAATGCCCAATAATAAAAAATCACCGGAAGAAATTAAAGCAATCAATGAGAAAAAAGCAAAATTAATGGCTGTCCGCCTCTCTGCCTACAAAACAGAACAGCGCCCCAGCTATTTCGAACAGCTTGAAAACGGCGTTGTCCGCCGCGCCGTAGAACGCGAGGCCTCTTTCAACGTCAACGCTTATCGCCAGTCTGACAGTTATGCCGCTGAAATGAGCGCCGAAGACATTGACAACCTGTACCTCGCCCATGTCGAATATTATTCAAAGCTGATTATCGACAACCGCAAACGCAGCAACTATAACCCTTATGATACCAACGATTTTGAACATCGCCTGATTGCCCGTGATAATCTGGCCAACCAGAATTTTGAAGATTTATCCTACACCGTCAAAGAGGGCAGCGTCATTTCCAAAACTTCTATCACTCAAAACAAAGTCATGGCCCGCAGCAAAAATATTGACGACAGAGTAACAGACAAAAATAATGTGATTGAGCATATTCAAAAGATGAAAATGATGGAAGGAATCCGCGTTTATCATTGATTTTGAACGAAACCACCGCAAAGCCGCAGCCGCAAACTGCGGCTTTTTTATTTTTTTCTTGCCAAACAGATGCAAAAAGGTTACATTTCCTCCACATAAAATTACAATTATAAATCCAATATAAATTAAAAAAATTATTATCATGTTTCCACAAATTAAGACTTATTCAAAGAGATCAGCAGCTGCCGAATATTTTAGAAAATATTTCAAAGGCCGCTCCGCATCATCTGATTCAAAAACATTTACCAATCTGGTTCTCACCACAAAAGATGAGCTGGGATGGTGTTGTTTGATTTCCGGAACCAAAGAACGCCGCATAACTTTCGGCAAAGGCAAAGACGTTGTCGCCGAACCGAATTCTCCTAACAGAACCTGGTATAAAATTATTCAGCCGGAAAGTTCGTTTATCCATCGCGGACACTTATTTGTTTATCGCGGACATAAAGTTTCCTCAGACTACAGTATTGTTCCTGTTCATATTGTCGATAATGTGAAATATGTTCAGAACTTAAATCAAGATGAGGGGCTGACTTTCAGACTTTGCGCCGTAAAAACAAAGAAGGGCGAAATAATTAATTATGCCTGGGCGGCTTTTAAAGATGAAGTTTTGGCGGCACAATACCCTGTTTTTCAAGATGAAAAAATTGATTACAAACTCAATAAAGTCAATTTTGAAATCATGGAATATGATGAGGAATTTATTTTTGCCGACAACCGCTGGTATGTTTGTACCGAAGGGGGCCACTTGGCTTTAGGCCGGCTGCCTTTGCCCAAAAGATACAACATTGCCGCAATGATTTCTGCCTGAAACTAAGTCGTGAAAACCACACAAAAGAGAGTTCTTTAAATAAGAACTCTCTTTTTTATATCTCTCAGCAAAACGCTATTGACAAAATTTTCCAAATATCTCTATACTGTAAGCTCATTTCATATAGATATAAAATTATTCACTCACATAATACTCAATGTTATGAAACCCAATTTTGTTTTTTCAAAAAAACCGTGTCCCGGAATTTATGATGAAGCGCAAGCCCGCAAAATCATCGGTTGCTGGAACAAAGGAATAATGTATTTAAAATACATGGAAGGACAACAGGACAACTTTTTCTTTTGGGTTTGGAAAAACGGGAAACGACATGAAACTATCCCCGTTTTTGACAGGGATTATGTCCCCCGTACCTTCAATTTGAAAGATTTGTCGCCGCTGATACCCGGAAATTTCTTTAATTATGGAGACCGTCTTTATTTTGTCATGCAAGACAAAAAAGGGCAATGGCAAATTAATGAAATAGAAGTCTGCACCACTTGGCTGGAAGCCAAAGCCTGGTGTCAGGTTTACGGGTTGGAAGAGAATGCAAACAGTTACATTGCCCGTGTCTGTCAGATAACTGACTCGCCCGTGCAGCCGCTCAAATTTTTGGGTTACTGTTGGCGTCTTTACGATGATAAACATCTCTATCATGCCCCTCTGTTTTACGATGACTTTGACAAGATCAAATATATCGATACCAGAGAACTGGCTTATGAGATGGTTGAGCCTGAAGAAGTGATTCTTCATAACTTTGAACGCTGGACGGTTTATCAATATGAAGAAGAAAAATTCTACATTTGCAAATCGCCCTGCCAGCTAAAAATTAATCCTATTATTAAACCTTAAACAAAAACAGTTTATGAAAGAGATAACAATTATCGATCAGGTTCAGGCTATTAACCAAGCCTATGACAAACATCTTTTTGAAAATATAAACTTGTGGCTCTTCGGCGTCGTCAGCTTAATCGGCTGCTATCAGCCCGATGATGATGAGCACCCTTTTTATTATTTTTGGAAAGTTGAAGATAATGACAAAGAACATTTGATTCAGTATATCGGCGTGTTTGAACAAGAAAAATCTTTTACCGAACACTGCTATAACCGCGAAATCCGCCCCGGAGATATTTTCTTTTGGGAAGATAAGGTTTTTTGTTATTATCAGTTTCTCAACAGCAAGAAAATCATCACGCCTTTCGGACTGATAAATCCCGAAAAACTGCGTCAGGCTTTCCCGCCTAATCACCCGTTGCGCGACAGCAAAGGAAAGCTTTTTGAAGCTTTTGATGATAAGTTGAATTTTGCCGGACGTTACTGGGGATTTTCAACCCGCTATTACGAAAGATGGTTTCCGATACTGCCGCAGATTTATCCTGATATCAATGACATTGAAGATGTTGTCGTTCGCAAAAATTCTGCTCAGATTTTTTCTGCCTGTACCGTCGCTTTTCAGTATCATGCAGAATCACTCAGGGTCGATACTTGCCGATACCGCAGCTTGGAATTGTCTAAAAAGATAAATGATAAATTGAACGCTTTGTCTGATGACGGCAAGAAATGGCTGCTCTCTGACGGACTATCCTCTTTCTCTGGGCTCACGCCAGAAGATATCGGTTCACTCATAACGGAAATAAACACCTGTTACGGAACAGATTATCAGAATGACGGCAGCTGGGAGACACCGCAAATGCTTCTCAATACTTTGAGTCGCGATTTGGATAAACGAATTTTTGTATAATTAAATTAATAACAAAATGAATTTAAACATTTTTTTAAATCAGGAAGAAGCCGAAAGCTTTTTTCGCAGCAAACTGAATAACATCAGTGATGTGTCATTAATTCAGGATACATCGGAGAAACAACCGATTAACGGACAAATTGCCTGGTTCTGCAAATCAGGCGGAGAAAAATTTGTATCACGCCGCAAAGGGCAGCTGGAACCATTCAGCAATACGGATTTTTCCAACAGTTTCCGGAATATCGACCGCGGAACCGGTTTTATCTTTAATGACCAGGTGTATTCTTTCGGGCATAAGGGACGCATCGGCCACCCGCGTCTGGTAGATGCCAGCAGCACGCTTCGCAATGCCTGTGCCCCGAAATTGCTGAGAAAAAAACAGTTCATTGAAAAATTTTACCGCATCAAATGCATCAGCAGCGGCATAGTTATCAATTACTGTTTCGGTTTATTCGCCCGCGGCGAAAAATATCCGATAGTGCATTGCCTGGCCTTTCAGGAAGAAGCAAATTTCTTCGACCCTGAACAGCATTGCCTTGAAGAAATCAAACCCGGGCAGGAATTTCAATTTTTGGGCGGCAGCTACTACGCCTACTCCCTCAACAACTGGGATATGATGTTTGCTGCCAAACCGAACTCAAACTTCTAAACAACAAAAGCGGCTCTCCTCAACAGGATTGCCGCTTTTATTTTCAGCTTGTGCCGAACAAATTTTTATTTAAGATTTTCCGGATTTAAACCTTCCAGTTCTTTGATGACAAACTTGCCGTTTTTGCGGATAAGCTTGCCGTCAAACCAGATTTCGCCGCCGCCCCATTCCGGCGTTTGAATCAGCACCAAATCCCAATGGATGGCCGAACGGTTGCCGTTGTGAGTAACATCGTCATAAGAATTGCCGATAGCCATATGCAGCGAACCTGAAATTTTTTCATCAAACAAAATATCCAGCATCGGTTTAGTCACAAACGGATTAACTCCCAGCGCAAACTCGCCCATATAACGGCTGCCGGCATCCAGATCCAAAAGCTTTTGAAACTTATCATTATTCGCCGTCGATGTTCCTTTAACGATTTTGCCGTCTTTAAATTCCAGACGGATATTCGAAAAATATTCTCCGCCGTAAACCGTATCGGTATTAAACTGAATCACGCCGTTAATCGAATTTTTAACCGGTGCCGTATAAACCTCGCCATCAGGCAAATTCACTTGGCCGTCGCAAATCACCGAACCGAGCCCTTTGATTGAAAATTCCAAATCTGTTCCCGGCGCCACAATTCTGACCTTATCGGTTTTATCCATCAGTTTTTGCAAAGGTTTCATCGCTTTTGCCATCTTTTGATAATCAACCAGACAGGCATTGAAATAAAAATCTTCAAAAGCTTCGGTCGACATCCGCGATAAGGCCGACATCGTATTATTCGGATAACGCATAACGACCCATTTTGTCTTCGGAACACGGACATTAAAATGAACCGGCGTATAAAAATGCTCCTGATAAAGGCGCATTTGCTTTTCTTTGACATCAGAAAGCAGGAACATATCATCATAACCGCGAATTCCGACATAAGCATCGCATTTAGCCATAATCTCGGCATGAAACCGGCCGAACTCTTTTATTTGTTCTTCACTGGCTCCGCTGACAAAACTTTTGATAAAATTATTGTCGTTAAAATACCAAAACGGAATGGCTCCGGCTTTGGTTGCCTGCTTAATCACTTCATTAAACAAATCTTTAACCGAGTTGCTGAAACCTTCAATAAAAACTTTTTCGCCTTTTTTCAGTTTCAAAGATTTTTTGACAATTTGTTCGGCCATTTTGACCAGTCTGACATCAATTTCCATTGTTATATTTCCTCACATTTTTCAATAATCTTTTCAATCATTTCATTCTCATCTTTCGGTTCGGCAATCTTATCCGCCTCTTTTTCAAAAACTTTTCCGATAATGCCGCGGCAGGCTTTTTCATCTTTGCAGATTGCCTGTTTTTTCATCACTCCGACCAAGACCAAGGCCGCCAGAGCCCCTTCGGCCGTCATCTTTTTCTCCGGCTTTTTCCCCGGCCAATCAATGGTTATCGTTTCTTTAATATAATCTTCTTTCACTTTCAAACCAAGATAGCCGAGCCTTTTTATATCCGCGCGTCTTTCGGCTTCAGGCAGCCGCAGCAAGTCGCGGGCATAACGCAGAGAATTAGCCAGCGCCATAAAAGGTTTATAATCACTCAAAGCCTTTTGACTGTCACTAACCTTGAAAACCACACTCTCAAGCTCTGTCTGCTCTTCATAAGTCTCCACTCCCAAAGCTAGAGCCAAATAATTCATCATTTTTTCCGAGCCGGAAAAATTAATCACCACAACTCTCTCTTTAACATGAGCAGCAACCAGCTGCGCTGCAGCCTTGCGGTAAGTTTTCCAGTCGCAGCCGGCGGCAATATCCACATCGGCCGTTTGGCATTTTTGCCCTAAAAACTCGCAGCTTGCATTTTCATCAAAGACAATTTCCAGCATTTGCAACAATCCTGTTTCGATTCTTTTGTCATCATAGCCGGCAAAGCATAAAATTAGATTAAAAAAACTTGTCAAATCACCAATTTGTGATAGAAATTCAGAAAGAAAATAAGAATTTTTGCAGGAAAACACCAATGACGAACATTTTTGAAGCCACCCCCGAAAACATCACCAAAGCTGCCGGCATTATCAAAAACGGCGGTTTGGTCGCTTTTCCGACCGACACGGTTTACGGCCTCGGGGCTGATGTTTATAATCCTGCCGCCGTTGCCGGTATTTTTGCCGCCAAAGGACGCCCGAATTTTGACCCGCTGATTTCTCACATTGCCGATATTGATTTTCTGCCCGAATATGCCGAAACCGACAGCCGCGTTATGGACTTGGCGCGCCGTTTCTGGCCCGGACCGCTGACTTTTGTGTTGAACCGCAAAGATAAAAATCACTCTTTGGATTTGGTTTGTTCCGGACTGCCGAAAATTGCCGTCCGCATGCCCAATTCGCCGATTGCCTTAGAGCTGATTAAACAATCGGGAACACCGATTGCCGCTCCTTCGGCCAACAAATTCAAATCAATTTCTCCGACCACCGCTCATCATGTTTTTAACAGCCTCGGCGAAAAAGTGGATATGATTTTAGACGGCGGCCGCTGCGCTATCGGCGTTGAAACCACAATCATCGATTTGACGACAAATGAAATTTTTATGCTGCGCGCCGGCGGTTTGAGCAAAGAAGAGTTGGAAGCTTATACGCAGGAAAAAGTTGTCATCTCTCACGGCGACCCGAACAAACCGAGCGCCCCGGGACAATTGCTGAAACATTATGCTCCGTCTCATTGCCTGCGCATTAATGCCACCGAGGTCAAAGACGGCGAATTTTATATCGGCTTTGGAGATACACCGAACGCCCATTTGAATTTAAGCCCCAAAGGCGACCTGCGCGAAGCAGCGGCCAATCTGTTTGCCTACCTGCGCTTTGCCGACCAGCAGAGCAATTTTAAGAGCATTGCCATTGCTCCGATTCCTGAAACAGATTTGGGCCTGGCCATTAATGACCGTATCAAACGCGCTTCCTATCAGGAATAGCAGTACCTGACTAAAACTCTAAGATAAACTAAAGCACATTAGATGAGCTTGACAATATAGTCGGGCTGAATTTGAACCTCATCACAATATTCTCTGATATCGGTAAAGTCTTCACTTTCCATATTATCTCGGGCTATGCCGGTCAGGGTCAGCGCTGTTTTAATGCCGTAAGAACGGCCGCCGAGAATATCCGTCTCCAGAGTATCGCCGACCATTAAAATCCTGTCATCAGGTGTTTCAATATCCTGCAGGGCAAAATCAAAAATCTGCGGATAAGGCTTGCCGAAATAATCAACTTCGCCGCCCAAATCTTCATAATAACGAGCCAGACTGCCCGAACGGACAACCGCTTCGTCATATTGATCGCTATGGGCTTTCATATCGCCGTTAACACAAATCACCGGCAAATCAAGCTCAAAGAATTTTTTCAATTCTGCCTCAAAAGGCTCAATCGTCAGGCAATCCTGCCATTGGCCGTTTTTAAGAATTCTCGGAGTTCCCAAATAAACAAAATCAGCCTGTTCGGGATTTTTAACCTCAACATAGCGGGTAGCTTTGAACAAACTGCCAGACTCACCAAAATTATAATATTTAAGTTTGCGGTCATCTTCTGTAAAAATCTCGCGCGCCAAATCGCCGGAAGTCACAAGTTTGTCATAATGAACGCCCTTGATAAATCCGCGCTTGGCCTGTTCGGAGTCAATTTCGCTGCTCAGCCTTGCGTCATTGGAAAGCAAAATAACCTTTTTGCCCTCCCGGCACAAAGTTTCCATCACTTGCGCCGCACCGTCAATCGGCTTTTTCCCGTCCCAGATAACCCCATAGATATCCAGTAAAAAAACATCAAATTTATCTTTCAAGCTTAAAATATTATCTGGCATTTTTATTTCCTATTTAATATACTCTCAGTCAAGCAAGACTTTGATAAGTCGGCATGCTGCGCAGTCAGTTTTCGACGATGTGTACAAATCGGGTACATGAGGAGAAAACTGACAAGCATGATGTCTGCTTAGCAAAGTCCCCTAACGGAGTGATTCAAATTTATGTTCGATTATACAGAAGATTACCTATTAGACAAGCAACTTCGCATTTTTCAACCGATTGACGGCTATCGCGCATCGACTGATGCCGTTATGCTTTCGGCAATGATCGGCAAAATTAAAAAAGGCGACAGTATTTTGGATGTCGGATCAGGAACCGGCGCCATTTCACTTTGTCTGGCTGCTCGTTTTCAGACATTTGCACCAC
>URWU01000010.1 GCA_900551585.1 uncultured Alphaproteobacteria bacterium
AGATGTAGCTCCGTCTCGTGAGCTCGGAGATGTGTATAAGAGACAGATATTATAAGCCATAATAGCAAAGAATTTAAAGAGATTTTTAATATGGCAAACAATGATAATCCTCAGGATTTGAGTTCTCCGACCCCGGATAATACGACTGAAGAAAATCAGAACAAATCCGGCAAACAAACTTTTTTGGTAAAAGAGCGTTTTGAAATTAACTTTGACGCTCCGCTCAAAAATCTGGACTGCAACGGCGCATCTGCATACAAAGTCAACGACCGCATAGATCCCAGACGCGATTTATTCGCTCTTGTCTGCGGCAGCGAAACCGCCCCGCGCAGCTCTCTGCTTGCTTATATGAAATCTATCGACCACCCCAATATCATCAAACTGATAGAATACGGAACCATCACCAATCCGATAAAGAACAATCGCACGGTTGCCCTGATTTATGCCACCCCTCTCGGCGGCAAAGTGATGGATGCTCTTGAAGAGGTCAACTACAAAGCCAACCCTGCCAAATTCAAATCCGTCATTCTCGGACTTATTTCCGCAGCAGAAGCCTTAAAAGGCTATGGTATCACGCACCGCGCCATTCGCCCGTCAAATATCTTTTTCAAAAACAAAGAACATTCAGATATTATCATCGGCGACTGCATCGCCGGTTTCCCTGCTTTTCACCAGCCGCCGGCTTATGAAACGATTGAGAGCCTGATGTGTATGCCGGCCGGCCGCGGCAACGGCAGCGAAAAGGACGACATTTATTCTATCGGTGCCACCTGTATTGCCATTTTACAAGGCAAAGACCCGTTTGCCAATGTCAGCGTTCCGGAAATTTTGCGCCTTAAAATGAAAAAAGGGTCTTATGCTGCCTTAACACAAGACGAAAAAGTCCCCAATAACTATATCACCATTTTAAAAGGCCTGACCGCCGACGAAGCTTCTGCCCGCTGGAATTTTATTCAGACTTATAATTTTCTGGAAGGTAAGACGAACAGTTTTTCAAACCAAATCATCACGGAAAAACCCAAACGGTCTTTAACCATCAACGGCGAAAAATGTTATACGGCTCAGGAGGTTGCTTATAACCTCTACCTGCACCCTGATGACACCTGGGATTTGATAAAATCCGGCAAACTTTTGGAATGGATTAAAAACGGCCTGGAAAATGACAAGGTTTATATTGAAGTTGAAAAACTGATTTCCCAAACCAACGAGCAAGACAGCCATGATGTTTTAATTTCAAAAATCTGCATTCTGATTGACCATAATGCACCGATTCACATCAAAGACACGTCCGTTTTCCCCGACGGTTCGCCCAAAGCGATTTTTTACTGCCTGAGAAACCAGATAGACATCAACGATTTTTATGATTTATTCAGCACCGATTTAATCCGCATGTGGTATCTGGAGCAGGAAAATCTGCGCTCTCCGGCCAATGCCTCAGAGTTCAAAATCTACATCAACCGCAAAGACATCGGTTACGGCCTTGACCGTATTATGTATGACTTTGACGATGACCTGCCCTGTGTCAGCCCCCTCATCGGCGATGAATATGTCAACACCGCGCCGCGAATTTTGAAAGCTTTGGATCACAACTATCCCAATCTCAAAGGCCAGGTTTTGCCCTATGATAAAAACATCATCGCCTTTCTGCGCTGCAAACTCGGCAAAAAAATTGACGGCATTCTTCTCGATTTGAACTCTAACAAAGAAGACATTCAGATTTCTGCCATCATCCGCCTTTATACCGACATGCAGAATAAATACGGCCCGGCTCAATTGGTTAATCTCGGCAAATGGCTGTCAGTCGTTTCCAAACCGATTATCAAAAGCTATCACAACTTAAAACTTCAGAAAGCAATTGAACGCGAACTCTTAAAGGTTTCCAAAGAGGGAAAACTGATAGAAATCTGCAAAGTTTTGGAGAACAGCGAAGCCAAACAAAAAGACCGCGAACAATTCCGCATGGCTGAAAAAGAAGTCCTGATGCTGCTGAATGAAAAAAACAAGCTGATAAACGGTGGTTATAAACTGGACGAGGAAGCTCAGGAACTGGCTTTGAAATTCGCCGGCATTCTCGCTGTTTTGACCATGATAACTTCATTTGTCTTTAACTTAATTTACTGGATTTCCAAATGAACAAGATAAAGAAGAAAAAAGCCCAAAACGGCCTCAAAAACTCGTTTCACACCTTGTCAACATCTCGTAAATGGCTGTTGTTCGGCTTTTTGGCAATGATTGTTGTTTCAACCCTGCCGGCAATTATCATTCTCTTAATCGGCTTGCTGCCGACAATCACCATTTTGATTACCGATCCCAAAAATTCGGGAAAACTGATTGTCATCGGCTGCTTTAATCTGGCCGGATTATTCGTTTATCTGATTAACGTCATCAACCATTTCAGTCTGGACGGCGCTTTTTCTATTTTAAGCGATGTTTTCAATCTGATTATCATGCTCGGATCAGCCGCTTTGGGCTTTATCGTTTATTACGAAGTTCCCAATTTGTTTATCTTTCTTTCAAAAATTTCTGCCCAAAAACGCCTGGCCAATATTGATAAACAACTGCAGAAAATCAGTGAAGACTGGGGAGCGGAAATCATTGACAACCAAATCAATAAACAAGCCAAATAAAATTACTTTAGAACCAAACAAAACCTCAACAACATTCTGTTGCTGAGGTTTTTGTTTTTTGAGTGTGTGTTTAATGTTTGAGAGAGAATAATAATATGAAAACAGATAAAAATCAGTATAACCAGAACGGTAAACAAGGAGCTCTGCTAAGCTGCAGAGCCCCTGTCATTTACTGAAGAGCCGCTACGGATTTACGCAATTTCTTAATCGAATTCAGCTCAATCTGACGAACCCGCTCTTTTGAAATATGATAGGCCTTGCTCAGGTCATCAAGCGTAACGGATTTTTCGACCAAACGGCGTTTGAAAAGAATGTCTTTTTCGCGTTTGTTGAGGCAGCCGAGAGACTGATTGAACAATTTTTTACGGTAGGAAAGCGTTTCGACATGGCCGAGAACTTCTTCCTGATTAGGTTTGCTGTCGGCAATAAAATCCTGCCATTCGGCACCGCTTTCGGCAGAAGAATCTATCACCGCATTTAATGAACCGTCATGAGATTTCAGGCGCATATTCATATCGGTCACGTCTTGGACGCTGACATCAAGAGAGTCGGCAATGTTTCCCAAAACAGCTAGAGATAATTCACGGTCATCGGTCAGGTTTAATTTATTTTTGATTTTGCGCAGATTGAAGAACAGTTTCTTCTGAGCGGCAGTCGTTCCGATTTTGACCAAAGACCAAGAATTTAAGATATATTTTTGAATAGAAGCTTTAATCCACCACAAGGCATAAGTCGAAAAACGAAAACCTTTGGCAGGCTCAAACTTGTCAACCGCATAAAGCAGGCCGATATTTCCTTCGGCAATCATTTCAGACAAAGGCAAACCGTAACCTTTGTATTTTGAAACCACTTTGACAACCAGACGCAAATGCGAGGTAACCAGTTTATATGAGATTTTAGGATCCTTATTCTCTTTGTATTTAGAAGCCATTTCGAATTCTTCTTCCTGAGAAAGGATGGGAAACTTGCGAATACTTTGAAGATACCGGGCCAAATTAATTTCCGGTGAAAAGTCAAAACCACTTAATGCAAATGTCTTATCCATAAATTTACTCCTTTTGATTACAGCTTCGAGATTGTAAGCTTGATAGGCTGTCAATAACTATAATTTATGTTGTGGATAACACAATGCTATGATTTTAGGAGCCTGATAACGAAAAATATGTTCAGTGAACGCCATATTTTAGGAATCAGTTATAGACTTTTTAGGCAACTGAGTAGATTTTGAAAATCTTCCGGAAACTCGGAAGTAAAATTAGCAAACTTGTTGCTGCGCGGGTGTTTGAAACCCAAAGTTGTGGCATGAAGAGCTTGTCTCGGGAAGTTATTTACATATTTCTTTATGTCTTCATCAATACCCTTAATCAGCGTCTTTTTGGATTTAACATAAAGTTGGTCACCAATCAGGTTGCAGCCGATAGAAGACATATGAACCCTGATTTGATGAGTCCGACCCGTTTCGAGGTTGCATTGCACCAAAGCGGCGCAATTCTTAAAGTTTTCAATGGTTTTATAGTTGGTAGCCGCCGTTTTGCCGCCGTTTTGGACAATTGCCATTTTCTTACGGTCATAAGGGCTGCGTCCGATATTGGCCTCGATTCGGCCGTTCAGCGGATTCGGCAAACCATAAACCAAAGCAAAATAAGTTCTCTCAATAGAATGTTCAAAAAACTGTTCGCTCAAATTGCGGTGCGCCATGTCATTTTTGGCCACAACCAACAATCCGCTGGTATCTTTATCGATTCGGTGAACAATTCCCGGACGCTTAACCCCGCCTACGCCGGACAGCCTGTCTCGGCAGTGGTATAATAAGGCATTGACCAGCGTCCCGTTCGGAGACCCCGGTGCCGGGTGAACCGTCATGCCGGCCGGTTTGTTAACAACAATCAAATCTTCGTCTTCATAAACAATTTCCAGAGGGATATTTTCCGGTTCAGGCTCGGCATCAACGGCTTCAGGAACAAAAACCTGATAGCTGTCATCGAGTCGCACCTTAAATGAATTATCGGCAATAATATCATCATCGCAGCTGACATTCCCCGATTTTATCAGCCGCTGAATCTGCGAACGCGACATTTCGGGAAAACTGAGAGCCAGAAACTTATCGATTCTGAGCCCCTTATAATCTTTGTTAACTATTTGCGATGTATAAATATTAGTATCTGTTATCATTTTTTAGTTTGTAAACGGAAGTTTTTGCAATAAAATCAACATACAGGTAATTTACAATTTTGCAACCCCGGATTCACTATTTGCTGGCGAGAGAAATATGAATAAATTAAAACTGATTAAAGCGGCTGTCTTCATCTTAACTTTTCTGCTGGTCTTCGGCACGCTCAGTTTTTTAGGGCTTCTTTATCAAAAAACGCATAAAAACACGCAGCCTCTTCCGGCCGAACTCAGCCTCAAACAGCCTGCCGGCAGCTATATCAAACAGTTTTCTCAAGAAAACGGAAAGCTTTATCTGCTGGTTATCGGCGGCGGTGAAGAAGACCGGATTGTCATCTTCGACAGCAACGACGGCAAAACCTTAACCACAATTAACTTGGATTAGAGAAAAATTATGGCAAATTCAGATGTTCATGACGAAGTAAAAAGTTTTTTGGGCGACATTGACGAAGACATCAATGTCACAACAAACACAGAGTCTGCCGAAGACGATGAGTTTGAAAAGCTTTTGCAGGAATTCATTTCCAATGAATTAACCGACGACGACAGAGAAACCATTGCCAATGATGAAAAAGAAGCGGAAGAACGCAAGCCGCGTCCCTCTTCCGCAGACACCGCCGCGGAACAAAGCGAAGAAGATCCCGATGCGGAAAAACTCTACGATGAAGAAAAAGCGCTTTATAATGCCCATCGCAATTTTGTAAATTCCATTATCGAAATGGCACAGCAGAACAATCTTGCAGTTCCTGATTTTTCAATCAATGCCAATATGCTTTATCCGCGCTATAAACCGACTTTAGGCGAAAAATTTGCCCTCGACACGCTCAAAGGCTGGGATATCATGATTCAGGCCCACCCGACCCGCATTATGAACATCAAACCTAATGCCAAAGATGAAGAGCTGTTGGAATTTGCCGAAAAAACCACTGACGATACGCTGCAAATGGCTGTCATTTCTTATGTCGAAATTCTCATTGAAATCGAGAGCTGCGAAATTGCCTATGAAAAACGCCGCCTCAAAGCCAAACGCCGTAAGATTGAGCGAGAGGTGGTCGAGGAACATCAGCGCCGCCTTGACAAAATGAAAAAATATATCGCGGCAATTGAAGAAAAAGAATTCCCGATTAATGCCGAACGTCTGGTGACCAACTATTTCAAAACATCCCGCAAAGATGCGGACGGCGCCTATAAAATGCTGACCAACAACCCGGCAACCTTTGCCCCGATTGAAGTCAGCAAAATCAAAGCCCGCTTTTTCGGCATGATAAAAGCCAAACCAGAAGACGGCATTCGCATCAACAAAGAACTCGGGGCTTTTTTGAAAAAACTCAAGGCCTAAATTTAGAGAAAAATATAGACAAAATCTAATTTTAGTGTTAAACTTGTAAAAAATAGAACTGGAATAAGGATAAGACCATGTCAATAGCTGAAGATATTGCAAATTTAACTGCAACATTCACCGAGCAAAGAACTCAGGAAGTCATTGCCAACATGACTTTGGACGAAGTTGCACAAGTCTGGTCCGATGTCCGCGCCAGTCACGACGCCGCTGCAGCCACACCGGAACAAAAAGCCGGACAAGACAAAGACTTTGCCGAACGCAAAGAGAGCCTGCAGAAAATTATCACGCCGGAATCTCTGCAAAACAAAATGAATGAATATCTGGAAGGTCTGGCCAACGGCACTTATTCTCCGGCAGATTTCAGCAAAATCAGCGAATTTTGCGCTGATTTTAACGATGATTTCAAAAATGACGCCATCAAAAACTCATTGGACGAATTAAAAAAACGCATGGCAGACAAAAGGTTGGACGTCGAAAAAGAAGTAACGATTATCCCTGATGAAACCTTGTCTAAAAATCTGAATATCGAAGGTTTGGACAGCATTGTCATTGAGGGCAACCCCGAACGCATTGCTTTTTCAACCGACAAAAACAGCGTCAAAGGCAAAACCGTCACTTTCAAAGATTCAGAAGGCGAGGATTTGGCCGGCGTTGAGTTTATTGACGGCAGCAATGCCTCCATGCTGCTGCGGGATGAAAACGGCATGGCTGTCGAATACAGCATTTCCGGTTCAAAATTATCAAAAATCGAAAACGGCCAGGAAATAGAATTAGATCCGGCCAACCTGAGCAACGATCAAGACCGGCAAGCATTAAAATACGCTTCTTCGGCACAAAAAATCTGGAAATCTTATGCCAAAGGCGAGTTAGACAATTCCATCGAAAAAGAAGTCAAAGTCGGCGAAGGAAAAACAGCCACCAAAATCAACGAAAACCGCACCAAGACCACCATTGACCAGAAAAAAGAAGCCACCAAAATTGATGACGGCAATGAAGAAACGGAAAAGACCGCAACCAAATTTAATGAAGAACAAAGCGGCGACAAAAATGAAGCCGATTTAAACGGCGATACCAATAATGACAAGCCGACAGCCGAAGATGAGCTCTATTGGAAAGAGCAGGACATCATCGAAGCAATGTTCAAAGACATATTCCTAGCAGCCGCCAACTCAGCCACCAACTGGGTTGTCCACCAGATTGAATATAGTGCCGCCGGTATTTGGAACGAATTTGAAAAATCTTATATTGAGCGCAAAGCCGAGCGCAAAAAAGAAATTGAAGATGCCAAGAAAAAAGACGCGACACAGGAATTCTACGGCAAAATCCAAGATGTCAGCGACAAGCATATGTCTGACTTATGCTCAAGCTATCGCGGCACCGATAACGGCCAAACCTCCAATCAGCAGATGGTTGCCGCCATCAGAGAAGGAAAAATCGATGAAACTCTGGCTAACAGCCCGCTGTTCAACAGCTTGAGAGATTTCAAGATTAATCCGAAAGATTTGCTGATGCAGGGCAATCCCGAAACCACGGTTCCCTTTGTCGCCGGCATGGCAACAATGGCAGCCAAATTTGCCGATGACTATGCCAAGGCCAGCATCTTAAATGCCCGCATGAACGACAAAGACGCTTTCAAAGGCCGCGATCCTTCCGAGCTTTATGAAGCCAAACGCAAAGAAGCCATGCTTGTTTTGCAGCATCAGATGATTAAAGAAAAAGAGAAAGATCCGAACGGCAATCCTTCTGAAACCATGTTCAAGAGCATAAAGCAATGTAATGAAGATATGGCCAAAGCCTTAAAAATCGCCGTCAAAGATTATGACAACGGCCAATATATCGACAAAGGCAGAAACCCGCATAAAAACGAAATTCTCGAACATTATGAGAGTTTGGCCCATCCGGCACAAACCTTGCAGGAAGAAATGGCTCGCCAGCAGCAGGCAGAAAACAACATTAATAACCAGCGTGAGGAGGTCGCCAACGAAGAAGCAGCCAACACTTCCCGCACGGAAGATGTTGCCGCCCGTCGCCGGCGTTTGGAAGCTTATAGAGAACAGGCCGGCTTAAACCCCGGTATGGGCGTCCAACCGCGCAACAATCCTGAAGTCATCCGCAATATGGATCCGTCCATGCTGCGTTATATCCATGGGCAAAATAACACAAAATAAGACAAGATGTTGAAGTTTATTTACAAATCATTGCGAACCTTATTAATCGGCCTCATTTGGAGCTATGTTTATCTGCTGATAACCAATAGCCTGCTTATCTATTTTTGGAATTTCAGCACGCTTTCCGCCAACAGCTGGAGGCTGCTGCGCCTTTATTGGGAAAGCGGCGGCGCTATCAAAGTCGGCAAGGACTATCTGCTTTTGACCATTCTGCTGCTGCTCATTCCGGTTTGGATTTGGGGCTGGCGCCGTCTGCTCAAAAAGAACTATCTGGAAATTCTTCTTGCCCCGATACGCATATACAACGACTACATCATTCGCAAATATGGTGCTTCTTCCAGCCGCATCCTTCTGAAAAATATGGGACGCAGCAGAAAAATCACCGAACAGATTGAAGAGATGTCAAAACCAAAATCCCAAATCAGAACCGACGAGGAAGTCAATAAAATCCGCAATGCCGTTGCAGAAAAAATAAGTTCTGTAAAACATTAATAAAAATAAACACTTATTAACCAATAATGTGTAGTATAATAAAAGAATCCGTATAAACTGTGGGGATTCACAAGGAGCAAAGTTTGAAACCGTTACTGATATTGATGCGCATTGTCTTTGTTGGTATTTTCTGGAGCATATTCTTTCTGGAAGGTATTAGAGTGATAATGCTCAAAAACTGGCGCTTTGATATCATCCGCAAAGAACACTGGCAATATGCCTGGGATTTATGGCTCTCGGGCTGGATTATCGACGATGCCAAAGAATGGGCCTTTGTTCTCATCATCATCACTTTTATCCCCTTGTGGCTGACCGGCTGGGCTGCCTTAAGCTTAATCACCTGGGAAAAGGTTTTTGTGTCAATTGCCATGTTCCCGATGACTTTGGTCAAAAAACTCTTCTTCCAACCGGTTAAAATCATTGCCGTCACTACCGGCGTTAAAAAGATTAAGAAGAAAAAATCTTACAAAGAAATCCGTCCGAAGAGTATCCGCGCCCCGATGGATGAAAGAATTTATGAAACGGCCAACACCGCCGCGCCCAAACAAATGGCCCCGGCGATGACGCCTGTTTTGCCGTCTCCGGCGCTGCCTTCCAAAACAGAAGAAACCAAAGAGTCGCAGTTTGACCATTCTTTGTTCAAATTTGATGAAGAAGACGACTTTGATTTTGACTTTGACGCTTTTGACGACAACAAGAAAAAAGAAGAACCCGCTCCGGAACCTGCTCCCGTTCCCGAAGTTCAGACCAGAGACAACAAGCCCAAAAACAAAGACCGCAATAACAACAAAAACGTTGTTCCGGCCAAAGACAATAAAGGCAAAGCGCCGAAAAACGCCCAGCAGAATGCCGTTCCGGCTCCGCAAGGCACTCAAAATCAGCGCAGCAACGGCAACTCGACTTTGGATGTCATCAAACAAAAAGGCTATGAAGTCATTACCGGCGTAACGATTAAAAACAACCTGATTGACTTTATCGGCGTTGCCGCCAATCAGATTTGCATCTGCCTGATAGACAAAGAACCCGGTGACTGGCTGGCAGATGAAGAACGCTTTAATGATGAAGAACCGCTGTGGTTCTCAGAAAGTTCGCACCGCATTTCTCCGGTTCGCAAAGCTGACGTCTCCCGTCAGTATTTGACCGAAAAGCTGGAGGCTGCGGATTTGCATTTTGAAGTCAAAGCTTATGTCATTGAACAAATCGGCAACATTATCAATGCCGAGGATATGTTTGAAATTTGGGACGATTTGGGCATAACCGTCACACGCATTGACCGCGGCACGCCCAAAGAGCTCAAACTCTTCTCCAAAACTTTGGAAGAAGCCATCGACAACATCGACAAAGACAAGCTTGAAAAAATTAAAAAACTCATTCGCGGATTAGCATAATTCAATAGGATAACAAGGAACAAAAATGGCAATTGAAAAAAAAGGCGAAGAATGGGAAGAGTATAACAGTGCGGTCAAATGGATGACCATCACCGTCATACTCGCCTTTGGCGTTACAATCCTTCTGGCAATAATTTCCATGCCTTTGGGCTATCTCATCGGCAGCGGCATTTCCAAGCAGACAATCAATGATGTCGGCCGGTTTATCAGTACCATCGTCGGCAATCCCGATTATCTGTTTTCCAGATATTGGAGCTGGTTTAAGCAGCTGATGAATTATAACGGCAGTTTCTCTTTCAGTTTATGGCTGCCGATTTTGCCGTTTATCAGTTTTCCGACAATTCTGGTGGCCGGTGTTATCACCAATCCTTATCGTTTTCAATCCAATATTCACGGTTCTGCCCGCTTGGCCGAACTCAGCGATATTAAGAAAATGGGCCTGCTTGACGGCTTCTGCATGGTCGTCGGCAAATACAAAGGCCATATGTTGAAATTAAACGAAACCTTATCAACCTTGTGCTGCGCACCTCCGGGTACCGGTAAAACGGTTGGTATCGTGATGCCGACCATTTTCAATTCTCCCGGCATGAGTATCGTCGTTAATGACCCGAAACCCGAGTTGTGCTTCAAAACAACCGGCGCCCGCGCCAAAGTCGGCCCTGTTTTCGTCATTAACTGGGGTGCTGAGGACAACCCGGCGGAAGGTATCTATTACCCAAGCTGGAACCCGCTGTCCCCGACGGCCATTCCCGCCCCCGGCCCTGACCGCGATATGTATATCGACTCAATGTGTAATGTTCTGGTTGAAGACCCCAAAGGCGGCGCCGACCCCCACTGGTCAAAAACCGGTCGTGCGGCTTTGACAGGTTTCTTGCACTTCATTGCTTTCAAATGCGAAAAAGCCCGTGCCAATGACTATTTTATCGGCCGTGTTTATGAAGGCAAACTTGATGAAGAAGACAAAAAAGTCTTAGAGGGTTATTATCTGGAAATGAACGACCCGATGGCTGCCCGCGCGCTGCAAAACCTGCGCTCCGGCAACCTGAATATCGACAACTATCTGCCGATTGGCACCTGGAACCTGCTGCCTGAACGCTGGATTGGCCGTGAAGCTTGTATTGCGATGATTCTGGAATGGATTACCGAAGCCCAGATTAAACAATCGCAAGACATCAAACGCCGTCTGGAAGAAGGCGACCAAATGGCAGCCATGGCCGACCCCATGCGCGACCTGTTGGAAGAAGCCGTTAACGAGGCCCGCAAGTTTGGTTATTCGCAACGTTGTATCGTTGAGTTGAGCCAATTGAGCACCATGCCGGATAAAGAGCGCGGTTCCGTGCTGTCAACCGGTTTCGGCGGTATCGGTATTTTCAAAAACTCGGCGGTGGTTTCCCGAACCAGCTTCAGTGATATTAACTTTAAAGACCTCCGTGGTATGAAAGACCCGATTACCGGCCAATATAAACCCATTTCCGTTTATCTGTCGGTTAACCAGGTTGATGCGAAGGCATTGTCCGTCATTTCCGGTACCTTTATTGACCTGATGTCAAACTACCTGATTGCAAACCCGCCAAACTTCGTCAACAAGACCGACGGCAAAATGGGACCTTTCCCGACCCTGTTCGTCCTTGACGAGTTTCCGACCATGCCTAAGCTGACAGCAATTATTGAAGGCCCGGCGGTCGGACGTGGTCAAAAAGTTTCTTATCTGCTGATTGGTCAAGACTTAGGACAAATCTCCGGTAAATATGGTAAAGATGACCTTGAAACCGTTATTTCTACCACGGCCTGCAAGGTTATTTTGTCTCAGAACAATGAGGTTACGGCCCAGCGTTTCTCTAAAATGATTGGTAACAAAACCGTACAAACCACTTCTTTCTCAAAAACAGAAGGCGGATTGGGCGGCTCGGCCAAAGGCCAGAACCCGTTCTCCAAAAACGTCAGCTACCAGTTGCAGGGAACCGCGGTTATCAGTACCACTCAGCTGCTGAGCTTGCCGATGTTAAAACAAGTCGTTCTGATGCAAGGTTTCATCGACCGCCCGATTATGGCCGATTCGCCTCGTTGGTACCTTGACAAACAAATGACAGCTCTGGCAAAACTGCCGCCGTCGCCAAACGTTCCGGATTGGATTGTTGCTCAGCGTGAAGATATCAATGATGATATGCTCTCCAAACTCGGCATTGATTATGATCCTGACGAGGATACCGGCGAAGAAGAGTTCAGCGCTGAAGAACTCGCCAAATAGGCAAAATCTTATTCAAATTATCCGAACCAAACCGGTCTGGGTTCTCTCAGGCCGGTTTGGTTATTCACCACCTACTCGGATATTATGTCCCCTGAGCAGAACCAAAACACCTCAGCCTTATCGTCACCCGGCGCTGTCATCATCTTGAGGCTCAGAAAAGCCCCCGTTATCTCAGTCTATAGCTTAAAGCCACGCCCCTAACCTATTATTTTTGTGACACTTATGTGAAAATATACATCACAAATCATTTTTCGGTTGCAAAAAAAAAAAAACACTTATTATGAATAGTATATAGGCTTTAGTTCACAAAATAACGTTCTTCCTTAGCCCGGACGAGCGTTATTGCTCCGACATACATACACTCACACATGACACACACACCTAATGTCTAGCACTAAAGCCTATATCCAACTATTATAGGCAGGTGAACCATGACGAACAGATTTTCACATATTTTTATCCTCAGCTTAACAACTTGTTTAAGTCTTTCCTCTTCCGTTTTTGCCAAAAGCCAGTTCTTGCCCGAGGCCGTTGACAATTGGGGAAACCATAACAACCCGGACACCGCTGTCAATTCTGATTATAACAACTGTATCAAAGAAGGTTACACCATCAAATCCTGCCCGGACGGCTATGCTCTGGATATCAGCGAACGCTGCCCCTATGGTCTGAACTCACCGCTTTATAAAAAATGCTATTCCCTGGCCGAACTTTGTCAGGACAAAGGCTTTCAGTTGTCCTGTTCTGAAGGCTATGAGCCTAATCCCAACGAATACTGCCCCTATGATTCCGTTTACATCAAGTGCCAATGCGCACAATGCCTCGGTTATGATTATACCGAAGCTGAAGCCAACGCCGAAGGTTATGTTGCCGACGGCGAACCCTGCATGAGCTGCGCAACGCCGATGTATAAGCGCAAAATCAACCCCTGCGACGGATTCAAATATGATGTCGAAAGCTGTGGCGCCACATCCTGCGGCAACGTCGCCGGAGAATATTGCAAATCCGGCACGGTTTATAAATATAAAGACTGCAACAGCTGCACCGTCCCCTCTTGTCCGGACGGACAAATCAATTTCCACACTTATTGGTGCGGAGGAGTACTCTCCTGCTGGTGGCCGGGGCCTGATAACCAGCAATGCACGCAAACTTCCTGCTATGACTATCCTTATTCCGCTTCCGTCACCTGCAAACCCGGAACAATTAAAAAATCTTGTAAAGATTCTTGCGTCGGCGACCGTTATAAATGTGAACCGGCTACCGGCTGTGACGGTTATAACCTCACCGAACAAAAGGGCTGCAATTTTGGCTATGAAAGCTGTACGGATACATCAAATCTGACTAAATACAAATGCGCCGCCTGTTCAACAACCGGCTGCGAAGGATTTACCCTGACCTCAACCACGTCTTGCACATACGGCTATGATTCCTGCACCACCGAATGCGGTACAACTACTTATAAATGTAAAAATTGTACTCCTAAAGATTGCTCAGGATATACGCTTAACAGTCAGACGGGTTGTTCCAACGGTTATGAACAATGTGATGAGGGTTGTGGAACAATAAAATATAAATGTAAAACGTATCAAGTTGGAGACTCTTATTATATTGATGGCCTTTTTGTCGGAAAAATAGTTGAAGTAACAGATACAGACTTGGTTGTTGCTTCACCAATGAAAGAATCTTCTTCGGAAATTGTTGATTATTGTGACAATATGTCTCCCGGTAATTGGTATGCCCCAACTGAGAAATACGGCAAAAAAATATTGCAAGTTTATAAAGGAACATATGATTCCTCATGGACACATTTGCGAATCTACGATACCGGAAGTCTACCTGATTATTGCGTGGATGGAGGTGGAACTTCTTGGTCTCAAAGTCTCTGCAGCAGTAGTTTGTATACGACCTATAACTCATGTCTGATTGTTGCACAACAAATATATTAGATTAATTTAAGGAGAAAGAAAATGACTAATTTAACAACCAAAATCTTCGGAGCAAGCCTGAGCGCTCTGGCTTTCTCCCTGCCGGCAACAGCCCTCGCCCAAACCTGCGTTCCTCCTCCGACCTGTGATGAACTCGGTTTCATTAAAACGGCAACAGACTGCGCCGGAAAAACAATCCTCAAATGCCCCTTTGATCAAGGTCAGGTCTATTGCCCCGGTTATGAAGAAAACTCTGAAACCTATAATCTCGGCGACACCTATATGATTAATGGTCTGCCTATCGGTAAAGTTATTGAAGTTTCAGACTGCAGCGGCGGCACTGTTTCTGATGAGATTACAGTCGCCCAATGCCTTTCTAACAGCGGATGCCCGAAATATTCAAAGGATTATACCGGTAGCAGTACTTACACTTGGACTTGTAATGGTAACAATAAAGTTATCGCGACAAACAGTACCGGCAATACCTCAGACTTTGCGAAAACCTGCAACTATAAAAGTTCCAGCAACCAAGGCTGTAAGCATGGTACAATTGCTACCACAGGTACCAGAACCGGAACCATCGCCGAGGCCTCAAAAGGCTGTTCTGAAATGACAACCGGCGGCTTGTCTTGGTATCTGCCGACCAATGGCCAAATTGCCAATATCTATACTTATGTCTCAAAATTCAGCGGCCATGTCTGGGATCATACCGGTAAATGCGGTGACAGTGGCGGAGGACAGGTAAGCTTGCTGGGAAGTAATAACTGCTTTTGTTGCACATCAAGTTGTTACAACTATTCAGCTTGCAATGAAACTGGTCTTAGTAAATATACTATGGGATATTTCTGCGTTGCTGCTTTTTAACGGAAAGATTTATCTCCGCGATCACCACACAAAAAACCGGTCTGAATCTCTCAGGCCGGTTTTTTATTATTACGGGAAACAGCTCAATGCCTTGTTGGGCGCAGTCAAAACATCTCAGCCTTATTACTCGGCTATATTAAAAGGCACTTGCATTAAACGCTTTTTCATCATACAATTAGAAGACACTCCACAACAAAGGGTTGTCATATGTGGGATTGGTCAAATCAGTCATTACAGAAAAAAGCGCCGGATCATACATCGCTGGCGAGTGTTTATGATGACATCAATCTCAACCGCCAATCTCATACGCCCGTTCCCACGTCTTATCACCCAAATCCGCTGCAGGACCCTTCTTTCAGTTTTGAGCAAATGCATGATTATATTGAAAAAATGCTCCAAAAATATAACCTGACGGAAATGTCGCTCATCGCCTGCGATTACACCCCGCAAACTTGGGAAGAAATGTATAATATCTATGGAGATTATCAACGCGCCCGCACAGCTTTTTTGAAGCTGATAGCTTATGCCAACCTCAAAGATTTAATCCGTCTGGGCTTGGATGAAGAAGACATCACGCAACTCAAAGGCGGCATAACGCCGGAAAACTTTAATACCCACCTCAAAATTCCCTTTGATTTCGGCGGCGACATGAGTTTTAACAATTTTGCCTTTATCCGCACGCACCATACGCATTCTAATATCCACCGCATTCTTGATATGCAGATTGCCGGCGGATTTTTAATGAGATATAAAAAAATTTATATTCCTTATTTTGAGGGGAAATTCTATTATGATTAGAGATTACGTCGCCCAATTCAGCAAATTTCCGGGTTGCATCACTTTTCCGCCCTGCGGCGAAGAAGATATCCGCCAAGTCAGCAGCTTGTTGTCCGCCAGTGGTTTTTCGCCCATTCCGCCGGAATATAAGGAATTGCTGCAAATCACCGACGGCATCTCTTACAACGGCATGGAGTTCTTTGGAACCCGCAGCCACAACCGCCCCGGCAAACGTTATACTTTTCCCGATTTGGCTGCCTCCACTTTTCACTATGAAGATTATGACTTTTTCAAACGCAAAACCATTTTGGGCCGCGCTTCCGAATCTCTGATTTTTTATGACAAAAACGGCGATTATTATGCCATTGCCGACCGTCTGACCCTGCGCTCCAACCGCGAAACCAAAACTTTCAGCGAAATCCTCCGCCTCTTCCTCGACATCTGCAATTATTGATTTCTTCAATAGAATAAACAACGAATGTTACAAACCGAGTGACCGCAGCGTGTTATGGTTGCGATTAACGCAACCATTAGAAGCCAGAGCTAGCCCCATTACAGATAAGTAAAATTTTAACTTTTTACTTATCTGGCATTCGCCCATAAAAAAAACTCCCTGCCTTACGGAGGGAGTTTCTAATCTGGGGCGAACGATGGGGCTCGAACCCACGACAACCGGTACCACAAACCGGGGCTCTGCCAGCTGAGCTACGTTCGCCATTAATTACAGATATGGTTTGTACAAACAATCGATTATAAAGTCAAGCTAAAAATTTTGCATTTTCAATTCTGACCTGTCTCTTATACACATCTCCGAGCCCACGAGACGGAGCTACATCTCGT
>URWU01000011.1 GCA_900551585.1 uncultured Alphaproteobacteria bacterium
ACGAGATGTAGCTCCGTCTCGTGGGCTCGGAGATGTGTATAAGAGACAGTTATGAGGCAGTTTTAAAACTATGTGTGGCGGAAATTTATTTTCAGAGCTACAAGGGCATCAGCAAAAGGTATGTCAATTATGAAGACATTATTCATGATGTTGCAGCTCTGCGCTATCAGGCGCTTGACAGGACTCAAAAGAATATCTCTTATCTGATTAAGGCGGCTGAACCTATCGATGCCCAAATGGAAAAACTTCGGGATTATGTTGAGGAAATGGATGCTCATATTTCCGCTTTGACAAAGGATTTGAAGGGGCTTAAATTTTATCAGATTTTTAAAAAATCAAAATTAAACAAGCAGATAAAGCAGCTTGATGATGATTTTGAGGTTCGGGAACTTATTGATTATCTGGTTTGGCAGTTTGTTACCGCGGACAAGAGCGGCAGCCGTGAGGAATTTAATCAGCTGGCTGAAGAATATGGCTGTAAAACGGCGGCTGAGCTCAATGATAAATACATAAAGATTCTCAAATGTAATTAAATTTCAGCTTATGAAGAAAAAAGTTCGGTTCATCAAACCGGACTTTTTTATTTTAAAACAGCTGAAAGTCAGTCGTTTTAACCAAAAAATAGACTCGAATTTAAAAATTTTGTCAACCAGACTCAAACAGAGTCTCAGTAAGGAATTTAAGCCCTTAAAAAAGTTCAAAAATATGCATTTTTTTACTTGCAAGTTAGACTCAATTATGTTACAAGAGGCCTGCGATGACAGGAAGGACGGAGGAATCTGTCCGGAAATCACGATATAAAACATAAAGCAAGCCTTTGAAAGTCAATGGTTTGCGGAGTTTAACTTTTTAGATGGTAAGGTTTTACCTAGTCTAAAATTTTGCTGTCTAGTTATAGGAAAAAAATTTAAAATGATGGAAACACAAAATATCAGAATTCGCCTTAAGGCTTTTGACCACCGTTTGCTCGATCTTTCGACCAAAGAAATCGTTCATACAGCCAAAAGAACCGGGGCTAATGTCAGAGGACCCATTCCTCTGCCGACACAAATCGAGAAGTTTACGGTAAACCGTTCTCCGCACGTAGATAAAAAATCTCGTGAGCAATTCGAAATCCGTACCCACAAAAGACTGCTCGATATCGTAGATCCGACACCGCAAACCGTTGATGCTTTGATGAAGCTTGATCTGGCTGCCGGTGTTAATGTAGAAATCAAGTTATAATAAGTTAATGTTGGCTTTTGAGTAATTCAATGGTCAACCAATTAGAAAAGGAAAAAATAATAATGCGTACGGGTCTAATCGCAAAAAAACTTGGAATGTCTCGCATTTTCGGTGCTGACGGTTCTCATACCCCGGTTACCGTTTTGAGCGTTGAAAACCTTCAGGTTGTTGACGTTAAAACAAATGAAAGAGACGGATATACAGCTGTACAATTAGGTACAGGCGCTGTTAAAGCTAAAAACGTATCCAAACCTCTTAAAGGACATTTTGCCAAGGCTAAAGTTGAACCGAAGAAAAAACTCGCTGAATTCAGAGTTTCTGAAGACTGCCTGCTTTCTGTCGGCAACGAATTATCTGTAGAACATTTTGTCGTCGGACAATTTGTTGATGTTTGCTCAACTTCAAAAGGTAAAGGTTTTGCCGGTGTTATGAAACGCCACAACTTTGCCGGTTTGGAAGCTTCCCACGGTGTTTCTATTTCTCACCGTTCTCATGGTTCTACAGGACAAAGACAAGATCCCGGTAAAGTATTTAAGGGTAAAAAGATGGCAGGTCACATGGGTGACGAACGCGTAACCGTTCAAAACCTCAAAGTGGCTGCTATTGATGCTGATAAAGGTCTGATTATGGTTAAGGGTGCTGTTCCCGGCGGTGAAAACGCATGGGTATACATTACCGACGCCATGAAAAAGGCTGCAGCTTCTAATTTGCCGATGCCTGCCGGTTTGAAAAAAGTTGATGAACCTGTTGCAGCTAAAGCTGAAGAAACTTCAGCTGACAATGCATAATGGATAAAGGAAAGTAAATTATGAAACAGGACATCTTAAATTTAGAAAACAAAAATGTCGGTTCTATCGATCTTGACGAGTCTATTTTCGGCTTGGAAGTTCGCGCTGACATTTTGCACCGCGTTGTTAATTGGCAGTTGGCCAGACTCCAGTCTGGTAACCACAAAACCAAAGGCCGCAGCGAAGTTGCTTTGACACCTGCAAAACCGTTCAAACAAAAAGGTTCCGGTAATGCTCGTCAGGGTTCTCGCAAAGGTACTCAGTTTAGAAAAGGTGGTATTGTTTTTGGTCCCGTTGTTCGCGATCATTCACATGAACTGACCAAGAAATTTAGAAAACTCGGTCTGAAAACAGCTCTCTCTGCAAAAGCTAAAGAGGGTAATCTCGTTATCATCGACGAAGCTAAATTGTCTGCTCCGAAGACTAAAGATTTGCAAAACAAATTGGCAGCCTGCGGCCTGAACAACAGCTTGTTTATCGATGGTAAGGAAGTTGATGAAAACTTTGCACTGGCTACCCGCAACATTATCGGTGTTGATGTTTTGCCGACAATGGGTGCCAATGTTTATGACATCTTGAGAAAAGACAAATTGGTATTGACTAAAGATGCGGTTGTTTGCTTAGGAGAAAGATTGAAATGAGTAACTCTAAAAAAACAAACAATATAACCGCTAAGATGTATGACACTCTCGTACGTCCGGTTATTACTGAAAAATCTATGATTTCTTCAGAAAACGGCAAAGTAACCTTTATGGTTCCTCTGTCTGCAACCAAGGATGATGTTAAAGCTGCTGTTGAAAACATCTTTAACGTTACAGTCAACAAAGTTAATACAATTCGTCAATTCGGTAAGGAAAAACGTTTCAAAGGCGTTATCGGTCAGCGTTCTGACTATAAAAAAGCCGTTGTTACCCTGGCCGAAGGTCAAAATATTGATGTTACTACAGGAATATAAGACATGGCATTAAAAAACTATAAGCCCACTTCTCCTGGACTTCGTCAGCTTGTAATCGTTGATAGATCCGAGCTTTATAAAGGAGCCCCCGAGAAATCTCTGACAATCGGTTTGACAAAGACCGGCGGACGTGATAATTACGGTCACGTAACAAGTCGCAGAATTGGTGGCGGTCATAAACGCAAACTGCGTATTATCGACTTTAAACGTAATAAAATGGATATCGAGGCTACTGTTGAGAGAATCGAATATGATCCTAACCGTTCAGCTTTCATTGCTTTAGTAAGCTATACTGATGGCGAAAAGGCTTATATTCTGGCTCCGCAGAGATTAAAATCCGGTGATAAAATTATTGCAGCCGACAAAGCTGACATTAAACCGGGTAACGCAATGCCTTTGAAAAATATGCCGGTTGGTACTATTATCCACAACGTTGAGCTGAAAGCAGGCAAAGGCGGCCAGTTGGTTCGTTCTGCCGGTTGTTATGCTCAGCTGGTCGGTAAAGATGCCGGTTATGCTCAATTAAAACTGAGCTCTGGCGAACTCCGTGTCGTTCGTGAAGAATGCCTGGCTACTGTCGGTGCTGTTTCGAACCCGGACAACCAGAATAAATCACTGGGTAAAGCCGGTCGCGCTCGTTGGTTAGGCGCAAGACCTGTTTCCCGTGGTGTTGCAATGAACCCTGTCGATCACCCGATGGGTGGTGGTGAAGGTCGTACCTCCGGTGGTCGTCATCCGACTACTCCCTGGGGCAAGCCGACTAAGGGTTATAAGACTCGTACTAACAAAAAGACGGATAAGTTCATTATGAGAAGCCGTCATGAAAATAAAAAGAAATAGGGAGAAAAGCTAATGACACGTTCCGTATGGAAAGGCCCTTTCATTGATGGCTATCTTCTGAAAAAAGCTGCAAAAGCTAGAACTTCCGGTAAAAACGAAGTAATCAAAATCTGGTCTCGCCGTTCTACCATGTTGCCCCAATTCGTTGGTTTGACATTCGGTGTTCACAACGGTCACAAATTTATTCCGGTCTTGGTTACTGAAGATATGGTCGGCCACAAATTCGGTGAATTTGCTCCGACACGTACCTTCTACGGTCACGCCGCAGACAAAAAAGCTAAGAGAGGTTAATTATGGCACAGACTAATAATGCAAGAAGAGTAGACGCAAAATCAGCTTTGGCTATTTGTAATGCTATTCGCACCAGTCCCCGTAAACTGAACTTAGTTGCTCAGACCATCCGCGGTATGAGCGCCGAGAAAGCTGTTGCAGAATTGACTTTTTCCAAGAAGAGAATCGCAAAAGCTGCTTTGGGTGTTCTGCAGTCGGCTATTGCCAATGCTGAAAACAACCATCAGTTAAACATCGACAAGCTGTTTGTTAAAGAAGCTTATGTCGGCAAAGGTTTAGTAATGAAACGTATGCACGCTAGAGGTCGCGGCAGAGGAGCAAGAGTTTTGAAACCTTTCTCTAACCTGACCATCGTTGTATCTGAGCGTGGGGAGTAAGTTAATGGGACAGAAAGTAAATCCTACAGGTCTTCGTCTTGGTGTTAACCGCACTTGGGATTCCCGCTGGTATGCAGATGACAAATATTCTGATTACCTGCATGAAGATTTGAAAATCAAAGATTTCTTGAAAGAGAAATTGGCTCAGGCCGGTGTCAGCAAGATTGTTATCGAACGTCCTGCTAAAAAAGCCAGAGTTACCATTCATTCTGCAAGACCGGGTGTTGTAATTGGTAAAAAGGGTCAGGATATTGAAATCTTGAGAAGTCAAATTCAAAAGATGACTGATTCTGAAGTCCAGTTGAACATTCTGGAAGTTAGAAAACCTGAGTTAGATGCTCAATTGGTTGCCGACTCCGTTGCTCAGCAGTTGGAACGCCGCGTGGCTTTCCGTCGTGCAATGAAGAGAGTTATGCAATCAGCTCTTCGTTTAGGTGCAGAAGGTATTAAGGTTAGCTGCTCAGGCCGTCTCGGCGGTGCTGAAATCGCAAGAACTGAATACTACCGTGAAGGTCGTGTTCCTTTGCACACCTTGCGCGCTGACATTGATTATGCAACCTCTACGGCTCACACAACTTATGGCGCTTGCGGCGTTAAAGTCTGGATCTACAAGGGCGAAATTATGGCTCATGATCCGATGGCGCAAGACAAGAAGTTGGCTGAACAGAAATAATTTTTGAGGTTAAAATAAAATGTTAAGTCCTAAAAGATTAAAGTTCCGCAAAATGCATAAAGGCCGTATTCACGGTAATGCAAAAGGCGGCACAGAATTAAGTTTCGGTTCATATGGATTGAAAGCTCTCACTCCTGATCGTATTACCGCACGCCAAATCGAGGCAGCTCGTCGTGCTATTACTCGTCAGATGAAAAGAGCCGGAAGAGTATGGATTAGAATTTTCCCTGATGTTCCTGTTTCGGATAAACCGGCTGAGGTTCGTATGGGTAAAGGTAAAGGTTCGATTGAATACTGGTGCGCACGCGTTAAACCGGGTCGTATTATGTTCGAAATCGAGGGTGTTGATGAAGAGACCGCACGCGAAGCTTTTGCTTTGGGCGCCGCTAAACTCCCCATCAAAACCAAATTCGTAAAAAAATTGAATTCAGAGCAAGGAGTAAAAGCTGATGCTTAAGATTAAAGATCTTCGTGCTATGACAATTGATGAACTCGCCGGTAAGTTGCTCGAACTGAAAAAAGAACAATTTAACTTAAGAGTACAACAATCTACTGGACAATTACAAAATACTGCTGTAATAAGAACTGTCCGTAGAGATATAGCCAAAATCAACACGCTCATCGCTGAGCGCAAGAAGAATAGTTAGGAGAAAAGACTATGCCTAAAAGAATTCTTCAAGGTGTTGTTGTTAGTGATAAACAGGATAAAACTGTCGTAGTCAGTGTAGAGCGTCAGGTTATGCACCCTGTTTACAAGAAATTCATCCGTAAAAGCAAAAAATATGCTGCTCACGATGAAAACAATCAGTTCAAAGTTGGCGATGTGGTTTCGATTGAAGAATCAAGACCTTATTCAAAAACTAAGACTTGGACTGTAATCGTTGATAACGCCTAGAAAAGAAGGAATTAAAAAATGATACAGATGCAAACCAACCTTGATGTTGCCGATAACTCAGGCGCTCGTCAGGTGCAGTGCATTAAAGTTCTTGGCGGGTCCAAGAGAATGCATGCTTCGGTCGGCGATGTGATTGTAGTTTCTGTTAAAGATGCTATCCCTAAGGGTCGTGTAAAAAAAGGTGATGTTCAAAAAGCTGTTATTGTCAGAACAGCTTCTGACATCAGACGTAAAGACGGTAGTGTAATCCGTTTTGATAAAAACGCTGCAGTTCTGATTAATAAAGACGGTGAGCCTATCGGTACTCGTATCTTTGGCCCTGTTACAAGAGAACTGCGTGCAAAGAAATTTATGAAAATAATTTCGTTAGCGCCGGAGGTTTTATAATATGCCTAAATTAAAAATTAAAAAGGGTGACCAAGTGATTGTTTTGTCCGGTGAGGACAAAGGAAAAACTGGTGAAGTAGTAAAATCTATGCCTAAAGAAAGTAAAGTGGTTGTTCAAGGTATTAATCTGGTTAAAAGACATACCAAACCCAGCCAAACTACTCCTGGCGGCATTGTTACTAAAGAAGCGCCTATCGACAGCTCCAATGTAGCTATTGTTGATCCGAAAACCGGAAAAGCAAGTAAAATCGGTTACAAAGAAGTTGACGGTAAAAAAGTGCGCGTCGCTCGTAAATCCGGTGAAGTAATCGATAAATAGGGGAAAATCTTATGACCAATTTTGAAAAATTATATAACGAAGTCATAAAGAAATCTCTTGTGGAAAAATTCGGTTACCAGAACCCACATCAGATTCCGAAGTTGACTAAAATCGTTTTGAATATCGGTGTCGGCGATGCCGTTACCGATAAGAAAAAACTCAACACAGCAGCAGAAGAGCTGGCTCTCATTGCCGGTCAAAAACCGATTATGACTCATGCCCGCAAATCTATTGCTACCTTTAAGTTGAGAGAAGGCATGCCTATCGGCTGCAAAGTAACCCTGCGTTCAGACAGAATGTATGAGTTTTTAGAGAGACTTATCAATATGGCTCTGCCCCGTGTAAGAGACTTCCACGGTATTTCCGGCAAAAATTTTGATGGTCGCGGAAACTTTGCGTTCGGTGTCAAAGAGCAAATCATTTTCCCGGAAATCAACTATGATAAAGTTGAAAATATCCGCGGTCTTGATATTTGCATTTGCACAAGCGCTAAGACAGATGAAGAAGCTAAGGCTCTTCTGACCTCATTCAACTTGCCTTGCAAGAAATAGTGGAGATTTGAACGATGGCAAAAACAAGTGCAGTTTATAGAAACTTGAAAAGAGCTAAAATGGCAAAGAAGTTCGCTTCCCGCCGTTTGAAACTCAAAGAGATCGTTATGGACAAAACAATTTCTCCCGAAGAGAGATTCCAAGCGACTTTAAAATTAGCAGAATTACCGCGTAACTCAGCCAGCAACCGTTACAGAAACCGTTGCAAACTGACCGGTCGTTCTCGTGGATATTACCGTAAGTTCGGCGTTGCACGTATTGAATTGCGTGACAAAGCCGGCATGGGTGAAATTCCTGGTTTAGTAAAATCAAGCTGGTAGGAGAATCGAAAGATGTCTATGTCTGATCCTTTGGGCGATATGCTCACACGCATTAGAAACGCACAAAGAGCGAAGAAAAGTGAAGTCGTTTCACCCGCTTCTCGCTTGCGTGAAAATGTGTTAGAAGTTTTGAAAAAAGAAGGCTATATTGCTAACTATGAAAAAGTTAATGTAAGAGCCGGTATTGACGAACTTCATATTAAATTAAAGTACCATGAAGGTACTTCCGTTATTACTGAAATTTACCGCGTTTCCACTCCGGGTCGCCGCGTTTATTCAAGCGTTAAAGACCTGCCGAGAGTTTACAACGGTTTGGGAATTTCGATCATCTCTACTCCTTCGGGTGTTATGAGTGACCACGAAGCTCGCAAAGCCAATGTCGGCGGTGAAGTTCTGTGTCAAGTATTTTAGGGAGAGAACGATATGTCTAGAGTTGGAAAATATCCTGTTATCGTCCCTAATGGCGTTAATGTTGCTATCAGCGGTAACGTTGTTAAAGCAAATGGTAAATTGGGCGAATTAAGCTATGCTTATGACGACAGCCATGTAGTCGCTAAATTAGAAAATAACACAGTTGTTGTAACTCCGCTGTCTTCTACCAAAGAAGCCAGAACTTTGTGGGGAACCACCCGCGCTCGCATCAACACCATCATTAAAGGTGTGAGCGACGGTTTCACCAAAGATATGGAACTGATCGGCGTTGGTTACAAAGCTCGTGTTGAAGGCACTAAGAAACTGGTTTTGTCTTTAGGTTTTTCTCATGATGTTAATTTTGAGATTCCCGAAGGTATCAAAATCACCTGTGCAACCCCTACCCAAATCAGCGTATTTGGTGCGGACAAACAATTAGTTGGCCAGGTTGCTGCGGAAATTCGCGATTACAGATCTCCGGAACCCTACAAAGGTAAAGGTATCCGTTATGTTGGCGAATATGTCCGTCGTAAAGAAGGCAAGAAAAAATAAGGATTAATCAAATGAGTACGCCAAGTAAATTGTTTGAAAAAAACGAAAAAAGAAAAAACCGCGTTCGTGCTGCTTTGAAAAAAGCTGCGAATGGAAAGATGAGATTATCTGTATTTCGCAGCGGTAAGCACATTTACGCTCAAATCATTGATGATGCTAAAGGTATGACTGTCGTTTCTGCGTCCACTTTGGATAAAGAAGTTCGCGATAACATCAAAAAGGCATCTACTGTTGAAGCCGCTAGTTTCATTGGTAAAGTTGTAGCAGAAAGAGCAGTTAAGAATGGTGTTAGTGAAGTTATCTTCGACAGAGGTGGCTACATCTATCACGGTCGTGTTAAAGCTTTAGCTGATGCAGCTCGTGAAGCTGGTCTGAAATTTTAGGAGAGATTAAATGGCACAAGCTGTAGATCGTCGTAAGGCTGAGAAAAAAGATGAGCTGGTTGAGAAACTGGTTCACATTAATCGCGTAGCTAAGACTGTTAAAGGTGGTCGTAACTTCTCCTTTGCCGCAGTTGTCGTTGTCGGTGACCAAAAAGGTCGCGTCGGATACGGTACCGGTAAAGCAACCGAAGTTCCTGACGCTATCATGAAAGCTACTAACGAAGCAAAGAAGAACATGGTTCGCATTCCTCTGCGTGAGGGTAGAACTCTCCACCACGATATTGCCGGTCGTTTCGGTGCAGGTAAAGTTTATTTGAGAACTGCTCCTGCCGGTACCGGTGTTATTGCCGGTGGTCCTCTGCGTGCAATTTTTGAAGTTTTGGGTGTCCAGGACGTTGTTGCAAAATCTTTGGGTTCTAACAACCCTTACAACATGATTAAAGCAACTTTCAACGCTTTGGAAGCTATCAATTCTCCGAGAATGGTTGCTGCTAAAAGAGGCAAAAAGGTTGGTGATATTGTTAGCCGCCGTGAAAATTCTTCTAATGCTAAAATGGTTGAGGAGGCTTAATAATGGCTAATAAGAAAACTATTAAAGTTACTCAGATTGCCAGTCCTATCGGACGTCCTGAAGTTCAGAGAAAAACCTTAATCGGTTTAGGCCTGAACAAAATGAACAAGGTTTCTGAGTTAGAAGATACTCCGTCCATTCGTGGTATGATTAAAAAGGTTGCCCACTTGGTCAAAGTCGAAGAGTAAAAACTTGTAAAGCGGGCTTCAAATCGCCGAATTTGGCGGCTCATGTACCTCAGGTGTACACCACGCCGCCAAATTTGAACGATAGCAAGCCCACTTATCATGTTTTATCAAGGCTTCAAGTAAAAGTTTAAGGTGAATGAAAATGAAATTAAATGAAATTAAAGACAACGAAGGCGCTAGAAAATCACGGACAAGAGTTGCTCGTGGTATCGGCAGCGGCAAGGGTAAAACCGGCGGCCGCGGCGTTAAGGGTCAGAAATCTCGTTCAGGTGTTGCTATCAACGGTTTTGAAGGCGGTCAAATGCCTATCTACCGCAGACTCCCGAAACGCGGTTTCAAAAATCCTTTTGCCAAAGTTTTTGCAGTGGTTAATTTGGATACAATCCAAAAAGCTGTTGACGCTGGTAAATTAAGTGCTAATTCTATAGATGTTAAGGCTCTTATGGAATCTGGCGTAATTTCCAAGCAGCTGGACGGTATTCGTTTGCTGGCTCGCGGTGCTATCACCACCAGCGTTACCATTAGCGTAAATTCAGCTTCAAAAGCTGCTGTTGCAGCTATTGAAAAAGCCGGCGGTAAAGTTAATATTATTGCTGCTTAAGGTTTAGATTCTTTAGGGCAGGTTTAATGCAGGTGTACTCCTGTATTAATCTGCCCTTTTGACTCTGAGAAGGCGAGCAGAGCAAAATTTCGGGATAATCGGAGTTTTGCCCTGTCTGTCACAAAGACAAGAATGGGATAAGTTAATTAATTTAGAACTTAAGGATTGTTAGAAAATGGTATCATTAGCAGAAAAAATGGCAAGCAATTTGGATATGTCTGCCTTTAGTAAAGCTGACGAACTCAAGAAAAGACTGTGGTTTACGGTTTTGGCTTTGATTGTTTTTCGTCTGGGAACCTTTATTCCTTTACCGGGTATTGATCCGCATGTTTTAGCAGATATTTTTGCTAAAAACTCCGGCGGCATTCTCGGTATGTTTAATATGTTTGCCGGTGGTGCGTTAGAACGTATGACCATTTTTGCTTTGAACATTATGCCTTATATCTCGGCATCGATTATCGTTCAGCTGGGCCAGACGGTTGTTCCGTCTTTGGCTGCCCTGAAGAAAGAAGGCGAAGCCGGTCATCGCAAAATGACACAATATACCCGCATTCTGACAGTTCTGATTACCATTATTCAAGGTTACGGTATTGCCATCGGTATGGAAGGCATGCACGGTTCTGCCGGTGTTTCTGCCGTTATCAATCCGGGTTTTGTGTTCAGATTTACGACAATTGTTTCTCTGGTCGGCGGTACGATGTTTATCGTTTGGCTCGGTGAACAAATTACGGCTCGCGGCGTCGGCAACGGTTCTTCGCTGATTATTACCGTCGGTATCATCTCTAATATTCCGACCGCTTTGGCTCATACTTTCGAACTGGGCCGCGTCGGTTCAATGTCTCTGCCTGTTATCCTTATGCTGATGACAATGGTTCTGGCTTTGATTTATATTATCGTTTTGGTTGAAAGAGCTCAGCGTAAAATCACCATTCAGTATCCGAAGCGTGCCGTACAAGGTCGTATGGGCGCTGCCGAGAGTTCGCACCTGCCGTTGAAAATCAACCCGACCGGTGTTATTCCGCCGATTTTCGCCAGCTCACTGCTGTTGCTGCCGATTACCGTTGCTAATTTGAGTGCTGAAAACGGTCCGGCCTGGGTTCAGGAGCTGAGCCAGCTGCTCGGTCACGGCAAGCCTTTGTACCTGACTTTGTATGCCGCATTGATTTTGTTCTTTGCTTTCTTCTATACCGCAGTTGTTTTCAATCCGGAAGATACTGCTGAAAACCTGAAGAAACACGGCGGCTTTATTGCCGGTATCCGTCCGGGTAAAAATACTGCCGAATACTTGGATTATGTTGTCACCCGCCTGACGGTTGTCGGTGCGATTTATCTGACGGCTCTGTGTATTCTGCCGGAAATTTTAATCAGCAAATTGTCTGTTCCGTTTGTTTTGGGCGGCACGACCCTGCTGATCGTGGTTCAGGTTACCATGGATTTTGTTGGTCAACTGCAGTCACATTTGATTGCTTATCAATATGAGTCTTTAATCCGTAAAGCTTCGCTGGCCGGAAAAGGAAAGAGAAGATAATGAATAAAGACGGATTAGGTTTGCATTTGGTCTTTACCGGAGCCCCCGGCTGCGGTAAAGGCACACAAGCCAGACTCTTAAAAGAGCGTATTGCCATTCCGCATTTGTCAACCGGTGAAATGCTGCGCGCCGAAGCGGCCAAAGGTACGCCTCTCGGGTTAGAAATCAAAGCGCTGATTGACGGCGGTAATTTGGTTCCCGATGAAATGATTATTAAAATGCTGTCTGCACGAATCGATGAAGAGGATTGCAAAAACGGTTTTATTCTGGACGGTTTTCCGAGAACTCTGCCTCAGGCCGAGGTTTTGGAAAAGATGTTTGCCGAAAAAGGCATTGCTCTTGACGCCGTGATTGAAATTCAGGTTCCCGATGAAATCATTATGGAGCGTATTCTCGGACGTTATGCCTGCATGACCTGCGGGCAGGGGTATCATGATAAATATCAGAAACCGAAAGTTTACGGCGTTTGCGATAAATGCGGCGGAACAGATTTCTATCGCAGAATCGATGATAACCGCGATACGGTTCAGAACCGCCTGGTTAACTATCGCGCTCTGACTTATCCGACTATTCCTTATTTTGAGAAGAAGGGATTGCTCCGAACTGTTGACGGAACCGGAACGATTGAAGCGGTTGCCAATAAAATTGATACATTGCTGGCCGTTGCGGGAGAATAAAGTTGCGACTCCGCGGCAAATAATGACAAATAATCATTAAAATTCAGGTTTTAAGCCCCATGTGCGGGCAGGGAAGCCGAGAATCAATAACAGCCGATTATTTTTTTGGAAAAAAATTGCATTTTTTTCAGAATTTTTGATAAAGGGTGGTTGACACTAACAAATAATAGCCTATAATCCGGCTTAATTTTGGAAAGTGGTGATCAACTTTTTAAATTTGTTAATAATATAGAAAATGGAGAGTTAATTTGGCTCGTATAGCTGGTGTAAATATTCCAACTGCCAAAAGGGTAGAAGTTGCTTTGACTTATATCTATGGCATTGGTCGCAAAACTGCCCAAGACATTTGTGCAAAAACTGGAATTCCCTCGGAACGTCGTGTTCATCAATTGAGCGAAGACGAAGTAGCTAAAATCCGCGAAGTTATTGATAGTGACCTGGTTGTTGAAGGTGAACTGCGCCGTGAAGTCGGTGTAAATATCAAAAGACTGATGGACTTGGGCTGCTACAGAGGTTTGAGACATCGTAAAGGTCTGCCGGTTCGCGGTCAGAGCACTAAACAAAATGCTCGTACCCGTAAAGGTAAACGCAAAACTGTTGCGAATAAAAAGAAATAGTTTGAAAAGGTAATTGTTAAATGGCAAAAGCAGTAACACAACGTGTGAAAAGAAAAGAGAAGAAGAATATTACAGCGGGCGTTGCTCACGTAAATTCTACTTTCAATAATACAAGAATAACAATAACCGACGCTCAAGGTAACACTGTTTCTTGGTCGACTTCCGGCGCTCAGGGTTTTAAAGGTTCCAGAAAATCTACCCCTTATGCTGCTCAGGTTGCTGCCGAAGATGCTGGTAAAAAAGCTCAGGAACATGGTATGAAAACCTTAGAGGTCGAAGTAAAAGGTCCTGGTTCTGGCAGAGAGTCTGCGATTAGAGCCTTGCAGGTAATCGGTTTCACCATCACTTCTATCCGTGATGTCACACCTATTCCTCACAATGGCTGCCGCATGAGAAAACGCCGCCGCGTATAATATCGGAAAAGATGACAAGAAGTGAGACTTTCACAGTCTCACCTTCTTTTGGTTTATAAATTTTGCATATGCAGTAATTAAAGAGGACATACCAGTGATTCAAAAGAATTGGCAAGAACTTATTAAACCTACTAATTTGGAAGTTACACCGTTTGATGGCGGTAATAAGGCTAAAATAGTGGTTGAACCCTTAGAGCGTGGCTTTGGTCTGACTTTGGGTAACGCAATCAGAAGAGTTTTACTTTCTTCTTTGCAGGGCGGTGCAGTTACCGCTATTAAAATCAACGGCGTCCTTCATGAGTTTTCAGTAGTGCCCGGCGTCAGAGAAGATGTTACCGACATCGTTCTGAACGTTAAAGGCTTGGCTATTGCCGTTCACGGCGAAGGCCCGAAAATGATGACTTTGAAAGCAGAAGGCCCCTGCGAAGTTACCGCTGCGATGATTGAAACCGGTCATGATGTTGAAATCAAAAATCCGGATCATGTTATCTGCAACTTGGACGCAGGCGCAAAAATTGCTATGGAATTGACTGTTAATACCGGTAAAGGTTATGTCCCGGCTTATCAGAATAAAGCAGCTGATGCTCCGATTGGTTTAATTCCGGTTGACGCTATTTATTCTCCGGTTAAGAAAGTTTCTTACAAAGTTGAGAATACCCGTGTCGGACAGGTTACCGACTATGACAAACTGACCATGGTTGTTGAAACCAACGGTGTTGTCACTCCGGAAGATGCTGTTGCTTTTGCAGCACGCATTCTGCAGGATCAGTTGAAACCGTTCATTAACTTTGACGAGCCTGAAGCAGAAGTTGAAGCAGAAAAAGAAGAACTGCCGTTCAATCGCAATCTGCTGAAGAAAGTTGAAGAATTAGAGTTGTCTGTTCGTTCTGCCAACTGCCTCAAAAACGACAATATCGTTTATATCGGTGATTTGGTTCAGAAGACAGAAGCCGAAATGCTGAGAACTCCGAACTTCGGACGTAAATCTTTGAATGAAATCAAAGAAGTTCTGGCAAAAATGGGCATTCACCTCGGGATGGATACTCCGGGTTGGCCGCCTGAGAATATTGAAGATCTCATCAAAAGAGTTGATGAACATTTCTAGTGTTTGGAAAAATCCCCGAGTTTATCGGGGATTTTTTTGTTTCTAACGTAACGTTACCTACATAAGCCAGTAGATGTAGAATATTCCGCCTCTGCCTCAATCTTGCGCGGATTTTGGGCAGCGTGAATGTCGTTCGGAAAAGTTAAGTTAGCTCATGGAAGTTTATTAATGACTTATAGGGAATGTTTGATTAGCGGTGCGGAATGCCAAGGTATTGGAACAACAGGGCTCTCTGCTGACGGGCAAAGGAAAAGCTTTTAAAGTTTATTGTTTATAGAACCCTTGCGTTGCTTAAGGAAGCTTAACCTATTCCAACATGGAAAGCTTAGTCTGTTTGTTAAATTTATTAACTTTCCAGACAGGAGGACATATTTCAGAAGAGAGATATTCTTTGTAAATTTATATTTAAAAACCACCGTTTATTGACGGTGGTTTTTTTGTCTGCAGAGAATTTTATATTGTTTAAAAAGTTATGACAGGACGAACGGTCATCGGGAAGCCGCCAATTGTGTATCCTGTTCTTGTTTTGCTTTCTGCATTATTAGCTTTTTTGCTTCTGCTATTGGTGCAAACAGAGCTACCATAGATGGTATTACCGCTTTGGGAGTGATAAGATTCTGATGAAGTCCAGTAAACAGTATAGTATCCGTCGGAAGGCGCCGTAAATAATTGACTTCCGCGTAATAAAAAGATGGTATCATTTAATTTTCCCGAATTGTTGGCTATGATATCCATTTCTCCTGCTGCCGGCAAATACCATTGCCCGGCTTTGGTTCCTGTTGTGGAATAACTATATGCTTTTTCTGCAGCCGGACAGCTCTTAGAGTTGCCACGGCAATAGTCGATAATTTTTTTTGTGTTTGATTTTCCGTCACTATCTATACTTGGATCGCTCATATAGCCAATGTCAGGTAAGCTGGGGATATCAAAATGTGTTGTTGACCATGCTAAGTTTCCAAATTCAGATAATGCTAAAGCTTTTCTCTTTTCTGTATCAAAAACAACACCAATCGGGGTTTTTCCTGAGATAATATTAAATGAGTGGGAGGTGGTCATATCAGAATATAAAATGTCACCAATTTCGATTTTGTTTTCCTTACAAAAGACTTTTGAAGTATCGAAAGGGCAACGGATAATATCGCCGCTGCAGGCGCTTTCGGATTTGTTGTATCCGAGAGCAGAGCAGTCACCCGAAACGCAGGCGGCTTGAGCCGGGGCGGCCAAATAAGTCAGGGAAAAACCGGCCGCCAGCAGGTTGAGAGATAATTTTAAGTTAAAAGTCATTGTTTTTCTCCTTAGTTAAAATCTATGCAGGCTATGCGAGAGGTATCAAACGGGCAGGCGATTGGCGTCAGAGTGCCGCAAGAGCCGGAACTGCGGTTGTAGCCCAAAGTTGAACAATCAGTTGTTGTCGGTTTGCTGCACCAGAAAGTGTCGGTATCGGTGAGGTTGTTTTTGCAGCCGGTAATTTGGTAATAAGTTCCGTCTGTGGAGCAATTAGCGGCCGTTCTGGTGCAGGACGAGCATATTTTGTCGGACGGACATTCTGTCAGGCTGTATCCTGAACAGCTTTGGACAATACAGTCTTTGGTGCAGGTTGAGCCGGATTGGTGAAATCCGGAGTTGCACTTCCATCCGGTTTGAATG
>URWU01000012.1 GCA_900551585.1 uncultured Alphaproteobacteria bacterium
CTAGTCGTCGGCAGCGTCAGATGTGTATAAGAGACAGGTTCAAAATGCCGCCGGATTTTGCGCCGCTGTTAGCCGGGGTTTCTGTCTGCTTTTCCTCTTCTTCATCTTCGTCCTGGCGTAATGCTTCTTTTGCCGCCATTTCTTCTTCAACTTTTTTGTTTTTGTTGGAAGAAACCAGCTGCGGCGTTAAATTCTTTTCCTTCATAATATCTTCAGGAATTGGAATAAGAATATTTTTGACCGTTTCCGAAGCAAGTTTTATTGTCCCTTGGTCATCGCCGGCGTTTTGGCTGTTTCCGGCCAAAATCTTGCGGATTTCTTCTTCGTCCTGCTTGTAGGCTTTGTCTTCTAAAACCATTTCATTGCGCGGAAATTTGCCGCCTTTGGCAACCACCCACGGGTTGTCGCTTTTTTTGTCGGCATATTTTTCTTCCATGCTTTGCCACTGGCCACCGGATGCGTCCTTGGTGCCGTTCTGCCGCTTGTCCGCGGCAATCATGCTCTTAATCGGCACGTTCTTGGCGTTCAGCGCGACTTGGTTCTCAGCAGCTTCGCCGGCAGTCTTAACCTCATTCTTGGCAAGAGTGACACGGCCGCGGTCTTTTTCAAGAGGGATAAGCAGCTGCGGCGCGGCTTCGGCCGTCTGAACGGCAGGGCTGGCAGGCTGTTCTTCGATTTTTTTGGCGGCGGCGATTGTCGGTGTTTTCTTTTCGTCTTGCGGCAAAGTCAACAGATTTTCGGGCTTTTTCTGCTCATGTCCGGCAACTTGTAAGGGGTTTTCCGGAAAATAGAGCGGCTCTTTTTCGACCGGTTCGGGCTTGCTGTCGGAAGGGGCGGCTTTTTGCGGCTGCATTTTCTTTGGCATAAGCTCGTTTTCATCAACCGGCGGCGGTGATGAAATAACCTTTTCGAAGTTGCTGATGACTTTTTCGTTTTGTTCCGTTACCGGTTCGGCTGTTATCCTGGCAGAAGTTTGGAGGGGTATCTGGTTGGAGGCAACAGCCCGGGTATCGGCGCTTTGTTCTAAGAAGTCATCGACGGAAAGAGGGATTTTATCAACAATTTCCTCTTGCGGAGCCTTAATTTCCGGCAAAACCGACAAAACAATTTTTTTGGCCGGAACCGCAGCGGCGGTTTCAGCGGTCGGAACGGCGTCTCTGAGGAATAACGTGATGTTTTTACTGGGGATTTTTATCTCGGAGCGGGTATGCGAGTGGGCGCGTAAATATACCCCGTTTACGCCAAAAACCGTAAACAGGGAAAAAACAAAGCTGTAAACAAAAGTTTTTAAACCTGCTTTTTCCATAAATAAACCCCTCACAAACCTTGATAAATCAAAATGCGACTCTTGGCAAGAAGTTATGAATCCGGGTATAAAAGTTGTGGATTCTTTTAAATGTGTTTTGTTTTTTTTCTGTTTGGTATATGCTGAAGCCATGACAAAAAATCGTTGATTTACAAAAGCTAAACTGTGAATTTTTTGTTACAGCAAAAAAATACGAGTGTAAACAATATGTTAACTCTTTTGCGCTAAAAGTAATAATGCTGGAAAAAAGTAAAAAAATTAGTTATTCTGAAAGAGTATAAAAGAGTTGCTAGATTATTAAAGGAGAAAGATTATGCAATTTATTAAGAATAATATCTGCACCATTTGCTGCGTTGCCCTGATGGTTTTGATGGGTACTGCCGACAGTGCATTTGCTGTTGACGATTTGATGCAGACAGCAAATAACAAAGCAGTCGCCGTATTCAAATCTGTAAAACAGATTATCTTCGTCGTCGGCGGTTTCGGTTTGGTTGCTTTGGCATTTATGGCAATCTTCGGCAAACTGGACTGGAAAAAATTCTCAATGTTAGCTGTCGGCTTGGCTATTCTGGCTGCTGCCGGTGCTATCGTTGACTACGCTACAGGTGCAAGCGCCGGTACTCAGATGTCTGATACCTTCGGCTCTGCTGCAAAAGGCGGCTACTAGTAGCGGTTATCGGATAACGCAATTACAATTAAAGGAGGCTGATTATGGAAAATTTACTGATAAATTTATCTGCAAGCCTCCTTTTTGTATTTGCTGCCGCAAAACTTGATATGGCGGATTATAGGCAGCTGTGCGTAAGAGTGAAGAAAACGGCTCGTTTTATGGCTTTGGTTTTAGTCTTTTCTTCAGTCTTATTCACAGCTTCTGCCCATGCGGAAGATACCGGTTTGTTCAAAGATTTGATAAAAAAAGGTGCCGAGATTTTCAACGGCATGCGGGATATCATTTATGTGGTTGCCGGTTTTGGTATTATCGGCGTTTCTGTCGGCGGTTTCTTTGGTAATTTGAACTGGAAATGGCTTGGTGCTATTGTCATCGGTCTGATGGTTATCGGTTTGACCGGCTCAATCATCAGTTATGTCGGCGGTACTCAGGCAAACGAAGCGGCGGAAGCCATCGGCGACACTCTCAAATAGGAGAGCTGTTATGAAATCAGGTTCAAAATTTTTTACAATCACTTTTCTTTCTCTTTTCGTGTGGTTTCTGACGACCGGCGATGTTTTGGCTGATGATGTTTTGCAGGCTGTGCGTGCTCAGGCCATAAAAGTTTTATCAGGGTTGCGCCCTGTTATTTTTATTTTAGCCGGTTTCGGTCTCATTGGTTTTGCCTGGATGGCCATCTTTAATAAAATCAGCTGGAAATGGTTTGCCAATATTGCCATGGGTTTGTTCCTGGTAGCTAATATGGGGCTGTTTATTGATTATTTTGCCACCAAATCGGGGCAAAAGGGTCAATATGCCGAAAAACTGGGTTATGGCGATTATATGAGTCAAAGCGGCTATACCTCAACAAGCGGAACGGATAGCGAGCCGCAAAAACAAACTGATAAAGGCGATACCGGAACAGTCGGAGGCAAAGACGACGGCAACGGCAGTAAAACGCCGAACTCCAGTAGTGACGAGCTTGAGAATAAAGGAACTTGTGTTCCGGCAACCGGCCTTAATTGTGATACTTCCGGAAGCAAAACCGATACGACGGATATTGTAACCTGCAATACCAAAGGCGGTGTTTGGAATAACATAACCTTAAAATGCGAAACCAAAGCCGAGGCTGATAAAAAAGCGGCGATAACCGATCCTGTTCTTTGCGGACAATCCGGCGGAGCCTGGAAAGACGGTAAATGTTCTTAATCTGATATTTCGACAAAAAAGAAGACGGGTACAAGAAAAAGGCAATTTGTCATAAAAAATTGCCTTTTTTTATTAACTATTCTATGTTAGATTGAATCTAATGATTTTGACGATAGTATTCGTAACAAATTCATTGCCTCAATGTGTGTGAAAAGTTTGTGAAAGCTTTTTGATAAATTCAATCTGCCTGTCGCATGACAAGGCCCTTGGTGGGAGTGTACAATGAAAAACAGTAGAAAAATTTTGTGGTTATGCTTAATTTGTGTCGGAGTACTCTTCCTGACAACCGGCGAGGCTTATGCGGACGATGTTTTGCAGGCTGTGCGTGCTCAGGCGGTAAAAGTTTTGTCCGGATTGCGCCCGGTTATTTTCATTTTAGCAGGTTTCGGCCTCATCGGTTTTGCCTGGATGGCCATCTTTAATAAAATCAGCTGGAAATGGTTTGCCAATATTGCCATGGGTTTGTTCCTGGTGGCTAATATGGGATTGTTTATCGATTATTTTGCGACGAAATCGGGAGAAAAAGGAACTTATTCAGAAGAATTGGGCTTTGGCAACTATATAACACAAAAAGAATATGCCGGCATGTCGGGAACATCTTCCGATCCAAAATCGCAATCGGCAAAATCTGAGGGAGATCCGACAGCTGAGGGCGGCAATAAAGAAAATTCAGAGAGCAGCGGTATTGACGGCGCACAGAATTGTACTCCGGGCGTCGGAACCAACTGCAGCGGAACTCCGGGTGACGGAGCAGGCAAAGGCGGCAGTTCGACTGAATCCGGTAATGCGACCGGAACCGGAAATACCCCCTCGGGTGCTCAGTTGAATGATTTGGCGCAAAAAGCCAAAGAGCAATATAACCAAACCGGCCAGGTTGATATGAACAAGTTAATCAATGACGAAGTTGCGGCCGGACGCATGACGCCGGAACAGGCAGCTTCTGCCGGCAGTTATTTTACTGATGTTGCTAACGCCAAGGGCGGTGATGTCGGCAAAGCGATTGATAATGCAATCGACAATTCAATGCAACAGGCCAAAGAAGAATATGAAAGAGAGCAGGAACAGGCTCGCCAAGACTTCTTCAATCAGAACAAAGGACAAGACCCCACAACCTACGACGGCGGAACAATCGGTGAGGTTGAAGTGACCGGCAAAGCGCCTTCCAAGACCGGCGCAGGTTTGGACCATGTTCTTAACGATACTGCCATAAACAACACCGGCAAGCTGGAAAATCCTTTGAATAAAAATAATGGCAACAATTATGACATTGACGGCGGAATGCTTGATGAGGTCGTTATTACGCCTTCTGCTTCAATGGACGATGTTGAAAATTATGTCAATCAGGGAAGCAACAGCAATACAGGTTCCAATATGCCTTCTGCCGCTCAGATGAACGAATTGGCTAAAAGAGCGCAGGAACAATATAACAAAACCGGAAAAGTCGACATGAATAAACTTCTGCGCGAAGAAATTGCGGCCGGCCGTATGACGGCGGAACAAGCTGCGCGGGCCGGAGGCATATTCACTGATGTTGCCAATTCCAAAGGCGGTGATGTCGGCAAGGCGATAGATGATGTTCTTGACGGTTCTATGGCTCAGGCTAAGGAAGAATACGAAAGAGAGCAGGAACAGGCTCGTCAGGATTTCTTCAATCAGAACAAAGGGGATAACACAACCTATGACGGCGGCACGCTTGATGAGGTTGAAGTGACCGGCAAAGCGCCTTCCAAGACCGGTGCGGGTTTGGACCATATTCTTAATGATACGGCCATAAACAACACCGGCAAGCTGGAAAATCCTTTGAATAAAAATAATGGCAGCAAGGAAGAAGAGTCAGGCGGCTTAAGCTATTTTGCCTGCCAGAAACAGGGCGGTACCTGGGATAATGCCAGCGGCACCTGCAAAGGGGCAAAACCGGCCGACAGCAGTTCTGCGGATGATGAAGAGGAAGAAAGCAAAAAAGATGTCGGCTTTGAAGATGATGACAACAGCGGTATCAGTTTCTATGCCTGCCAGCAAAAAGGCGGTACTTGGTCGGACAACGGCTGTGTCTTGCCCGGCGACAGTAAGAAAACCGATGCCTCAAGTTCAGATTCTGCCGCCAGCGAAGAAGCTGAATGTAAGAGCCGTGGGTCTGGATATATCTGGTACGGAAAATACGGTTGTATGAGAAAATCAGATTACAATAACCTTACGGAAGAAAAAGAACGTGCCTGCCGTGCAAAAGGCGGATTCTATACGCCCGGCAAGGGATGCATGAACGGTGATACTTATGAATATGAACCGGATTAATTTCTCCGGTCCGGAATATACCTGAGGTGCTTGCCTTAAGGAATGAGAAATAAGCATAATGTCCGGCTGAAATAAAATATTTGCCGGCCGGACGGAATGCGCCGTAGGTCATTAACACATTATTCATAAAAAAAAGGTATACTCATAACTAAGAGTATGCCTTTTTTGCGTTATAAGAGATGTTGACATGTCAGGTTTTTGTTGCATAAAAAAAACAAAAAGCTATCATAAAAACAACAATATTATAGGGGTTTATTAATCATGAGGGAAATGGTCTTAAAAGCCGTTGCCAATCCGCCCAAAATCTTGTGGGGGCCGTTTCTTCCGGTATTGCTTAATATCGGATTGCAGTTCCCTTTGATGTTTATGGCGATTGGTCTCTTCGACATAAACCCTTTGCTGTTCCTTGTCAGTATTGCGGTGATTCACATCTTTATCATCTCTCTCGGTGTTAAAGAGCCGCACCTCTCAACCATGTTGCAGGCCTTCGGGCAGACTCATAAAACAACGACAAATTTATATAAAGCAAAGGGGATGAAATTTGCGCCCTGAAGATTTTGATTTTTTTACTATTTTCGTACAAGGCCTCTCCAGCATTGAAGTGGTTGTCGCTTTAATCGGTTTTATTTCTGCGGCGGCCTTTGCTGGTTTTTGGGCAACGAAATTTGGTCATTATGTCCTGCCTCAGCCAAGTGAGTCGCGGGTTGCTGACTTTTTGCCTTTCAATAAAATCCTCTCGGACGGTATCACCATCAAGTGCTATAACGGATCAATGGCGCGTGTCTTCCGGGTTGAAGGCGTCGATTTGTCTTTTGTGACCGAAGAAAAAGTTTTTTCAATGCATGAAGCGCGCAAATCCTGGATTGACGGCATGTCTGATTTGCAGGTCATCTGCCGCGTGATTACCCTGCGTGAACGAATTTCCCTCGAAGAAGATGCCGGTGATTTCGGCAACCAGATTTTAGAGCAGGTGTCGCAAACCTGGGCCAACAACCTCGACCGCGTATTTACCAACCACCACTATATTGTCCTTTCTGTTCCCGATCGCCCGGAAGCGCTGAAAGATTTGAACTATGCATCTCAGGCTTTGCTGGCGACTTTGAACGATTACGGCGTCAAAACCCTGTATGAAACGGAAGACAGTCCGGCCGCAGACAGCCCGTTGTCTGTTTATGCCAAAATCTGCAGCCCGATTTCCAAACCGGAACCCAAAGTTCATGGCGCAGAAGGCTCACAGCTCAATCAGCTGCTGACCTCCGACCATATCCATTTTACCGGTGAAAACGGCTTGATTAAGTTTTTCTCCGGCGACCGCGAATTGTTTGAAATCACCATGGGTATCCGTACTTCCGGTGACTATATGGACGAGGGAATGATTGCTTCGCTTTTGTCAATTGACTGCGAACTGACCCTTGTTCACAATATCAAACCGATTTTCAAACCCCATGCCCGCGCTTTGCTGATGCAGCAACAAAAAATGGCCAGTATTACCAGCTTCTCTCCGGAAGTTATCGGCCAATACAGCGCAGCTTTGTCGGCAATTGAAGATAGTGACGCCGATTATCAGGCGCTGACGGAATATTCGATGTCCGTCATTCTGAAAGGCGAGACGATGGATGAGATTGAATTTGGCGAAAGCGAAGTTCAGCGTATCTGCCGTTTGTTCAGTGTGACGCCGGTTCGTGAGGGCTGGGTTTCCGAAGCCACTTTCTTTAATCAGTTTCCGACTTATGAAACTTATCCGCGGACTTATCGCTATTTGTCGCGCGTTGTTGCCACGGCAATCAGCTTTGACAAGCCGTCGGAAGGTTTTTCAAAATGTGACTGGGGTAAAGGTGCCATCAGCATTTTCAGGACCACTTCCGGTTCGCCTTATCGTTTCCAGTTCCACGTTTCTCCGGAAGACGCAGCCGTTGGTCACTGTTGTATTATCGGTCCGACCGGTCAAGGTAAAACCACCTTGCTGACTTTCCTGGCCGGACAAGCTATGCGCCATCGCGATTTGAAAGTCTTCTTCTTTGACCGCCACCGCGGTGCCGAAATCTTTACCCGTTCAATCGGCGGTGCTTATATCGGCTTTGACGGTGATGAGAAAAACGTTTCAATTAACCCGTTTGACTGCGAAAACAACTCGACTAACCGCGCCTTTCTGCGTCGTTGGATGAAGGCGATTACCATGGTTGACGACGCTCAGTCCGAAAAAGAAATCGCCCGCGCCGTAACAACGGCTTTTGATTATCTGCGTCCGGAAGAACGTGTTATGAAAAATCTTTACAAAAGCTGTTTCTCGCCGACCGGCAATATGCGCCGTGAATTGTTCAAATGGGTCAACCCTGACCAATACGGCAATATTTTCAATGCCGATACCGATAGTCTGGACTTAAAAAGCAAACGCTTTATGTCTTTTGACTTCACTCATATTTTTGAAGATGAAACACTGGCTCCGGCGGTCATCAGCTACATCATGCACCGTATTATGTCGGAAACCGGTGATGCCGGTCTGCCGGCTCTGATTATGATTGATGAGACTGCGCCGATGTTAAAACACCCGATGTTCCGGGATTACTTCATCATCGGTTTGCAAGAGGGACGTAAAAAACGCCAGGCTTATCTCTGCGCTTTCCAACAACCGAGTATTATTGATAAACTGGGCGTCGGCGAAGTTATTCGCGGTCAGTGCCAAACGGTTCTGTTCTTCAGAAACCCGCAGGCTCAGCAGGAAGATTATGCCAACTGGAACCTGACCAAGAGTGAAATGGACTTCATCTTCGGCCGTTCATACCGCGATTTTCCTTATGCGATTTTGCTGTCGCGCCCCGCCACCGGTGAATCCGTCATTCTTGACGTCGATTTGGGCGGTCTCGGCGTTTATCTGAAACTCTATAACTCGGGCCGCAAAAACGTATTGCTGGTCGAAGAATTAATAAAAGAATATGGCGAAGACAAGTTTGTTACAAAATATTTAAATATTGCGTGATATAGATGATTCGCATTTATTATAAGTTAGTTTTTTGCTATACTGACTTTATATGACACTATTTAGCGGAGGTGTAACATGTTGGCTTTTCGTAGAATTCTTACCTGTTTGTTCTTAGGGGCATTTATCCTTGTGCAAACTCCCCAGTCGGCCAATGCTTTCGGTATTCCCTCTATTGACATTCAGGGTTTGTTTCAAGCCATCAAACGTGCACTGACGGACGTTCAAAACTCCAAGCAGCTGGCTTTTGCCGGCAAGGCGGCCAAAGGAATTCAGGGCGCTTTGGGCAAATTTAATGAAGCCATGAACGGTTTTATCAAAAACAATATCACCGAACGTGTCAAAAAATTAAAAGAAGCCAAAGAGAAATATGAGAAAAAATTAGAAGCCGCTAAAAACAACAAATATGTCAAAAAAGCCAAAGAAACTGCCGACAAAGTCAAAGAAGGCAAGAAGCTTATAGAGCAAGGCAACGCGTTGCTAAAGCAAGCCAAAGAACTTCAGACTCAGGCTGATAAACTCAAAAGTGATGCTAATAATGCTATCAAAGAAATTGAGCGTATGCAAGGGGAATCCAAGAATCTGATTGCTGAAGGAAAGTCTTTGTTAAACGAAGCTGAAAACTTAGCTAAAAGGGGACCGCAAATGCTGAAGGAAGGGCAAGAGCTTCTGTCTGCGGCCAACAGTATGATTTCTCAAGGAACGGGCGCTATTGGTAATTTATCTGTAAAAGATGCCAAAAAGGTTTATGAAGAGGGTATGGCCAAGAAAAAAGAAGCAGAGGCTTTGATTGCTGAAGCTAAGGCTATTCCGAATAAAGTTGAAGAGCTAAAAACAAGAGGCGATGATTATATCAACCGCGCTGATCAGCTTGTTAAAGATGCGGAAAAGCTTGCTAAGAATTGCAAAGAAATGAAAGATCAGGCCGAAGATTTATATAAGCAGGCTAAAGACTTGGCTAAACAGGGTGAGCAGTTCATTAAAGATTCTGCTTCCTACGGCAAAGACTTGTTTTAACAAAGATAAATCAGGAAACCGAGGTTAATTGGGAGATTAATTATGAACAAGTTTACTAAAAATTTTTCAATGATGATAGCTGGTTTTGCCGTTTCTCTGGCAATCTTGCTGAACACGGTTCCCGAGGCTCGTGCCGAAGATTTGGATACGATTATTGCCCGTCTTAAATCAGAAGTTGCCGGTCTGGATGAATATCAGCAGGAATCAGCGCAAAGCATTTCTCAGGTTGAAACTGAATATAAGGATGTCTTGGAAAAATATCGTGAGGAAGCAGCAAAAGAGAGTACTGTGACTGATTATGACGCCAAAATAGCTGAAGCTAAGGCTAAGCGCCAGGCCGAAAAGATTGATGTCAGCGCTGACAGCGAAGTAGATTTGTTCGGCTCTTCTGAAGAAACTTCAGAAACCAAAGCTGTTGCCGAAAAGGCGCCTGCCGCTGAAAAAGCCGCTCCCAAGGCTGAACCGGCTGCCGCACGTCCGGCTTATCCGCTGGAGCGCAATCCCCGCTATGTTGCTCCCTCTTCACAAAACTCAGGCGGCAGCAAGCGCGGCCGCCGCCCGTTCACCCGCAGCGACAACAATCTTGACACGTCAGAAATTTATTACGCCAGCCGCAGTTACAGCGAAAACTTCGGTTTTGCCAAAGAAGAAACCGGCGGCGTTTATACCGGAACAACTGAAGAAAATGTGTTCGTCTTCTCGGATAACCTGGCCAACTATTGCCAGATTGATACCAAATCTCTGGATAAGATGATTGATTGCTTAAATAAAATTGTCAAAGACAAATCAGGCAAAAGTCAGTCTGTTATTGATAATGTAACGACAATGGTTTCGGAATCATTACAAGATTTAACCAGCCACGCAGTTGCTGACAGCGCCCGCTATAAAAATGACTCTTCGGGATATGAAAAAAATGTTTTGCTTCCGCTGCAGGAAAAATCATCAAAAGCAACCGATGAGCGCGGTGATATTGAAGTCTTGACTTTGACGGATATGGAAGCTTTGAAGCTCAAAAACAAAATTTTGCAGACTTATGCAACCATGCTGTCGGTAGATTCTTTCCGCGCCATCAGCACCTTTGAAGTCAGTAATAAAGATATGACGGATATTGATGAAGAATATAATGCGGAAGTTGAAAAAAAATCATCTGGCAACGGTAAATAACCGGGAGAAAGATAATGTTGCATCAACTTAAAATATTTATCTTGCTTCTGCTGGGAGGAGTGCTCTGCAGCTCAAAAGCCTTTGCTTTCTTCCCGATACCCGTGCCGTTGATTGGTACCGACGTTGCCAATAACACGATGGACTTGGGCGAAAACCTGAATGCCATCGGCGAGCAGGTGGAGCAGGTTCAAACGACCATCGAGAAAACCCGTGAAGAGATTAAATCCGGCAGTTTTGGCTTTGACGCGATTAAAGGCTATACGGAATCATTAAAAGCCATGGACATCAAAAAAATGGTTCCCGAGCTGAAACTCCCGAAACAACTGGCGCCTCTGATTAATAAAGCTGATGCGGCCGCAGCTGCAGCCAATAAACTTTATGCCAACACTTACTCTGAAAAAGGCAACCATATGGAGCAGGCCAAAATCAACGCCCGCAAAAGGACAGAACTGCTGCAGATGAATGCTGCGGCAATGTATGCCCATGCGCTGGCGGCCCGTGTCCATCTTGCCAAAGAACGGGAACTCCCTGATGTTTCTTTGGAAAACAAAAATACCCGCGAGCTGATTCAGGCCAACCGCGCCTTGTCTGAAAAAATGGTCAAACGCTGGAATGATATTCTCTTTATGGAATCTCAAATTGCCGAATATCGCTCAACACAGGTTTTAACAGGTTTTGTTTTAACAGCCCAACAGGCTGCCGAGCGCGGAATTACGGAAGATAAGAAAGATACAACGGAAGGAGAGAGCAAATGAGAAAGATTATCTGCATAACTTTGCTCATCGGTTTGTTCTCCTTTGCCGGAGCGCGCCCTGCCGAGGCTTGGCTGATTGCAAAATTTTCTAATATGGCAGAAGACGCCACCACGGCGATTTCAAAATTCGGCAAAGATGTCCAGAATGCCATGGATAAAGTTGCCAACTCGACCGTTGCCAAGACGATTGGTAAAGGTTTTACCGAAGCCCGTGACTGGACTGAAAAAAATGTCAGCAAATTAAGAGATTTTGCCGAGGAAGCCAAAGAAAACGCCAATGCGATTAAAGGCGCCGTTGATGAAGTTAAAAACAGCGACCTCGCCAAATATAAGCAATTGACCGATGACGTCAAAAATATTACCGACCAGATGAAGACCATTACGGCCGAAATGGAAGGGATGCAAAGCGAGCTGAAAGGGGCTTATGACGCGCAGATTGCCCAGATTGACGGCAAGCGCACAACCACGCTTGATAATATGTCTATGCTGAAAAAACTCATGCAGGAACATCCGACCCAGATTGATGTTTATCAGAAACAATATGATGCAATGCAGGCTGATATCGCCGGCTATGATAAGGATATCAAAAATCTGAACGAGAGGTTTAGTTCCGAACTGCAAAATATTCTGGGGCCGAAACAAAAGGAACTTAAAAATCTGAAAAAAGATTTAACCAAGCTGAGACGCGATTTGGAAATCATTGCCGGTATGACCGGTGATGAGCCGACCGCTGCCGAGGCTTTGAGTAATACGGCAAACCTGTATTTCCAGCAATACGACGAAGATGAGGATACCAAACGTCAGGATGAAATCCGCCGCAATCGTCTGTTGGAGCGCCGCCGCAGTATCTTTGACGCTTATACGCAGTCCATTGCGTTTATTCCCGAGCTTGTTACCCGCGACCACGAAGGTGAAGATCAGGGCTATGCCGCTTCCACGTTTGATACCACCGGCGGTGCCTGGGGTGCTGACGCGGAATTGAAAGTCAAAAACCTGATAGCTTTGCGTGATTATGCCCGCCTGCTGGTTTATGATTTGAAAATGCAGACAGCCAATCAGGTTTCTATTCTGACTTTTTACAAGTTGAAGAAACCTTTGACGAATATTTCGGAGTTTAACCTTGATGACTATGTTTATAAAATGCCGAAAGGGAGTAAGTAATTATGACAAAATTCAGCTTTAAATACTTATTTATCTTTTTGGCCATGTCTTTCAGCCTGACCTGCATGCCGGTTTACAAAGAGGCTCATGCCTTGTTTGACCCGGGCAGCATGGTAACGCAGGTTCCGAATACCATCAAGTCTTATGCCAACAAAGTCACAACTTTTGCCAACAAGGTCGTCAAAGGAATTCTGCAGGCTTATAAATCTATTCAGGATTTCTTCAAAAACCTGTTCAGCAAAAAGAGTACCAAGGTTCCCGGCACCAAAGAAATCAAAAAAAGTAAAGTAGCCGACATTGAAGACGAAGCCTCCGTTCGTGAAGCTTTTCCGAAGCTGTTCTTCCAGTATCCGTCATTAGATCCGGTTGTTCAGCGTCAATACCGCGAAAAAGGCCAGGAATTTTATGAAGATACCGTGATTGAGGCCTTTACGGCAGTTCGCGAGCTCGAAAAACAATTAGGCGCGCTGGACGTCAAAATCGCCGAGACCAAAACGCAATATACCAAAGCCGATGACTTAAACGGCGGTTTGAACAACAACTATATGATTAATGTGGCTACCGATCAGGTTCTGACCATTATTCAGGAACTGGTTGCGATAAAATCGCAGCTTACGGCAGCCAAAGCGGTACAGGGCGAGGTTGATCCGCTTTATACCGGTAATGAAGAATCAAGTTTCAAAAGCGAATAGAAGCTGTATTATTGGGAGTAACGTCAATGAAAGTTCGTCATAACATAAAATCTCTGCTGGCACTAAGCAGTTTGGCCGTAGCCTTAGCCTATGTCGGTATTTCAAATGCGGCGCAGACTTATTCGCCTTTTGCTCCTGTTTCGACCGAGAAAAAAGTGACGGCGGCAGAGGCCAAAGCCTCGGCTGAGGCAGCCGGTTATGTCAGCGTTCTCAGCGTAGAAGAAGCCGTTCCGACAGAAGAAACCCATTCTTTTTCAGGTTCGGAAACCCAGATGGAAGAACTTGATAAGCTCGAGCCGATTGTCGACCATCTGAAATTGGCCGTTGACGCGCATAATGTGATGAACCGTCTTGGCGGTTATCGCAATATTCAAAAGCAATATAACCAAATGGTTCAGCTTCATGATAAATCTGTTGAGATATTAGGAAAATCTGAACAATGCACACTTGATTATCTGGGGCGCTACTTTAATAATCCGGTTCGGGTCTGGTCCGGAACCGATTTACGCAAAATGCCCGCCAACCATGATTTGCGTCAGGGTTTGTCAAAATGGGCTATTGAAATGTTTGAGCTGGCGAAAGCAGCTCAGGTTTCGCCGATTAATGCCGGTGATTTGGCCAATGTCGATGGTGCAACAGCGGAATCCTTTGCCCAAATCAGCGCCGCTTCCGGCAAAGAAACCATGACGGAAGAAGATACGTTGATTAATACCGATGTCGGCAATCCCGATACTGCCGAAATTAAGGATATTAACGATACACATGCCGCTGCCGATAAACAGATTAAAGAGATGGATGAAAAGCAGGGCGGCAACTATTTCAGGGAGCCGAGCAAGCAGGATCAGCTGGAGCAGGAAGCCCGCAAGACCGATTTGCTGACCAATGATATCGGTGCCGAAGTTGCTTTGTGGATGGCTGATTATCTGGCCAGTGCGACCGCAACGGCAGGGCGCGGCAGTGCCGGCAGTCCGGAATGGGGCGGCAGCAGCGATTTGGGCGGTGTCAAACAGCGCTTTCCGGTTTGGAATGACCAGCGTACTTTTTATGCCCAATATTTGGATAGAAAATATAAAAATATCAAACAATTTATCAAAGACTACGAAGTTCCGTCTGATATCCGCCAGCGTATTGCCGACGCGGTTATGGACAGTCAGCGCAGTTTTGTGACTCAGGCAGATGCCGATATCGTTGAAGCCGCTGTCAGAGCCATCAATATTGCCACGGCTGACCGGGATGCCAAAGTTGCCGCCAAAAGGGGCGAGCATGCGGCAGATACCGCTGCCGTCAACAATAAGGAAAGCAGCGATATTAAAAGCCTTTCAGACGGCAAGAACACGATTGTCAGCTCGGAAAAGGGTAAAATTGACAACGCTAATGCCAAACGTGATGAGTATGGAACCCTCATTAGTGATTTGATCGGAGACAAGCAGCGTCTGGAAGCGGAAATCAATTCGCTGAATCAGGAAGTAGCCCAGATGGACAGCCTCCTTTCCGGTGCCGAGTTGACCGATGAACAAAAAGAAGATTACAACAAAAGCAAAAGCGAGGCTCAAAAACAGATTACCGAGGCTAAAAGCCAGATTGCCGCTCAAGAGCAGACCAAGAGCAATTACGAAAAGCTTTTGCAGGAACAAACCGAAGTTATCAGTGCTGCCGAGCAGCATATAAATGATGTTGAAAATCAGTTTACCTTAGATGTCAATAATGTTCAGGCTGCGGCTCAGAGTGAGCGTACCGCATTAGACGCTGCTTTGGCTAAAGAAATTGACAGACTCAACAAAGAACTGGCTGCAAAAATAGAAAGAATTAAGATTGCCGAAGCGGCAGCCAAAGCAACTCTGGGTTCAAAATCGGTTTTGACGGCCGAAAAAATTATTGCCATGACCAATCTGGTTATCGCGACTGCCAAAGACGATGCTTATATCAATATTGACAAGGCTCATGAGGCCATGGCGAACCTTGGCGATGATTTGTATCGCGGCAATATGCAGCCGACCGTAACCGGTTTTCATCAGGCTTTATATGACAGCCTGATTGGCAAAGACAGTAATTACGGCAGTTTGCACCTTGACGCCGTTGCCGCCAAAGTTCATGATGTGACAAACTTCCTGACGGATATTGTCACGGATATTGACGCTCAAATGTCGGAAATGTACATCAATGATTATCGCAGCAAAGTTGAGAATACTAAAAAATTGTTGAATGTTCCGATTTTTGACAAAGTCTTAAGCGGAATTAAGCCGGAAACGGATACGCAGTATTTTATCGGCGCCACAGCCAAGCTGGAAGATTTCCGGGCTCCGAAGACCATGCCCGATTTCAACCTGCCGCCGCTGCGTGAATATGTCCGTCTTGATTATATTGACTTGCAGAGCATTGCCAAAGACGCTCCGAAAATGTATGTCGGCAAGTATCGCGTTTTTGAAGAAAGCATTTTAGGCCAAATTCTCAAAAACAAAATCTGGGAAAAAACAGACAGCATTCCGGTCAG
>URWU01000013.1 GCA_900551585.1 uncultured Alphaproteobacteria bacterium
GTCCGGCAAAGAAACCTGCCACATCAAAATCGGCTGGACCCCTGTTGTTGCCGGCAATGTCCAAAATAACTTTCTGATTTCCTGGCATGAAACTAATGTCAGCGCCCAAAATGCCAAATCGGAAAAGGTTCCGGTTATCGGCAATGCTGTTACCAAAGAAGAATGTAACTACTGTGAACCCGGCACCACCGGACCGTCTGTTGCCGGCGTGAGCGGCAATGAAAATGTCCGCAATGCGGTCGGGACCGAAGGACAGCTTATCGGTAAAATTGATAATGACGGATTGGTGCGCGATGCCTCTAATAATATCATCGGCCGTGTAAACAGCAACGGCATGGTGGTTGATAATGACGGCAATATCGTCGGCGTTGCCGAAAACCAGAAGGTTGTTCTCGATGATACCGGCAATGTCATCGGCTATGTGAATGCCGAAGGTAAGGTTGTTGATAAAAACGGCGATGTCGGTCGTGTTATGCCTGACGGCACCGTCGTTGATAAAAACGGCACCGTTATCGGCAAATCAATCGAAACCGGTTATGTTTATGATAAAGACGGTAATATCATCGGCAAAGTTATGCCTGACGGCAGTGTTGTTGATAAAAACGGCAATATTATCGGTCATGTCAACGAAAAAGGCGAAGTCGTCGATTTGAACGGCAATGTTATCGGCACCGTTTCCCGTCAGGGACGTGTCGCAATTGATTCAAATGGCAACAAACTCGGCGTTGTTATGCCGAACGGAGCTGTTGTTGATGCGGCGGGAACAATTGTCGGTCATGTCGATAATAACGGCAATGTCGTCAAAGACCGCATTGTCGGGATGCAGGGTAATAAAGCTAAAATCGCCAAAGATAAGACCGGCAAAGTCCTGGGCTATGTAAATGATAAAAACGAAGTTGTCGGCAATGACGGCAAAGTGATTGCCAAAGTTGATAATAACGGCAATGTGTTGCAAAACAAGGTTCTCGGCAGCGTTGGCAAAAATGTGCGAATTGCCTATGACAAAAACGGCAACCCGATTGGCTATGTGAATGAGGACGGCACGGTTGTCGATTTTGACGGTAATGTCATCGGCAAAATGCAGGCCGACGGTACAATCGTTGATAAGGACGGCAAAATCATCGGCAGAACGGCAAACCGGATTGCCTATGATGAAAACGGCAATCCGATAGGCTTTGTCAATGATGACGGTACGGTCGTCGATTTTAACGGCAACGTCATCGGCACCGTCGATAAGAACGGTAATGTTATTGATAAAAACGGCCGGGTTATCGGCCGCGTTAAAGGCGAGGCTAATCTGGCCGTTGATGACAAGGGAACGGTCATCGGTTTTGTTGATGAGGAAGGACAGGTTTTTGACCGTGACGGCAAAATAACCGGAACCGTCAGCGAAGACGGCACGATTATCGGCAAAGATTTGGAAGTTGTCGGCAATACGGATACTCAGTCAAATGTAGCTCTTGACAATGACGGCAATATTATCGGTTATGTTGATGAAAAAGGTACTGTTGTTGATTTCACCGGCAATGAACTCGGTAAAATCAACGAAAACGGCAAAATTGTCAGCAATCGACCGGAAATTATCGGCTCGCTGGTTGAAATCACCCGTATTCCGATTACGCCGCAAGGCTTTGTTTTGGGGACGGTCAGCAATGACGGCAGCGTTTTTGACGGAGCGCACCAGATTGTCGGCCGCGTCTTGTCAAACGGTCTGGTCAAAGATGTTTCCGGCTCGGAAGTCATTGCCCAAATGCTTAAAGGCGGTTTGGTTGTCGGTTACGGCTGCAAACAGATTGGCATGCTTGACCGCGACGGCAAAGTTAAAAAGAATAATGAAGTTCTGGACGCCAGAGTCAACTTTGACGGCACGATTATCAATTCTGCCGGTGAATATCTCGGTGAAGTCGTACCTGTCGGCAAAGTTTTTGACAATAACTGCGCTTATCTGGGGGATGCCGGTGCCAACGGAATTGTTAAAAGCAGCTCCGGCAAATATGTCGGCTGCGTCAATCCGGACGGGTCTGTTTTAGATGAAAAAGGCCTGATTATCGGCAGCGTTCTGCGCAGCGGTCTGGTTGTTGATTATAATAACCGCTATCTGGGACAAATCGGCGATAACGGTCTGGTTATGAATAATGCCAAAGTGCCGGTCGGTTGTGTCGGAATCTCCGGTGAGGTTTTGAACAAAAAAGGCGGCTATGTCGGCCGCGTCATCGGCCGCAAATATGCCTTTGATTTGGACGGCAATTTCTTAAACGTTGTTGATGATACCGGCATGGTTTCAATTAACGGCCAGCCGTCGGCTCATTTGTCGGTCAATAACCTGATTATGGACAGCAAAAACAACATTATCGGCGTGGCTCTTGATGATAAGGCCGTGATTGTCGATGCCAAGGGCAAAGTTTTGGGGCGTCCGTTTTATGACGGCCGCGTTTACAATGCCCGCGGCACCAATGTCGGTACAATCAAAGGCGACGGCACCAATTTTTATGGCAAAATCATCGGTAAAATTGCGCCGACCGGTGAGGTTGTCGACTTTTTCGGTAAGCTGATAGGGTCATCGATTTTTGACGGCAGCGTCACAAACCGTTTTGGCGAAAAATTAGGCCATATTGACGCTAAAGGCAATTTCTTCAACAAAAAAGGCGAATATCAGGGAGCTGTTTTAACCCGCGGTGCAGCCATAGGTTATGACGGGTCTTATCTCGGCTTTGTTACCAGCTCCGGTAAAGTTCTTGATTTTGACGGCAAAGACAACGGTGCCGTTTCTTCAGACAGTAAAATTCTCAACAGCAAGGGCGAAGTGATTGGCGAAGTCATTCCCGAAAATATCGTTGTTGACATTTGGGGACATTATCAGGGCCATGTCAACGGGCTCGGCGATGTCATCGACTTGAAAAACGATAATATAACCGCAATTTTGCCGGGCGGCGCAACGGATAAAAATTTGAGCCTGTTAAAGCAGGGAACAGTTATTGATTTCAGCGGTTCGGTCGTCGGTGCGGTTTTCCCGAACGGCAGCGTCATAGACAACCGCAATGTGGCCATCGGCAGAGCTTTGCCTGACGGCAGCATTATCAGCGATGCCGGCAAACTCTTCGGCGAGATTTTAGACGGCGATATTGTTATTGATAATAATGATAAAGTTGTGGGTTATGTAAATATTGATGGCACAATTACGGCAAAAGATGGTAAAGTTATCGGCAGAACCTTATCCCGTGATTTGGCGGTGAGTGATAACGACAATATCCTTGGTAAAATTTTCAAAATTGGCGCGACAATTTTAGGAAATGATGGTAAATATATAGGCAGATTATCACCCGAGGGTAAAGTTATCAACGCCGGAGGACAGAACATCGGCTATATCAAAAATAACGGTTCTTATATTGATTTGGATAAAAAAGTTTCTGGCTACGTTTTGCAGGAAGTCGCCAAAAACCGGAGGAATTAAGTTTTGAAGTTGCAGTTTTTGAAGGCAGTAAAACAATTACGTCAATTAGCAAAAGTTTCGGCTTTTGCTTTTTGCGGTTTATGTTTGTGGACATCTGCCGCTGCGGCTCAGGAAATCACTGCAATAGATTTTAACGGCGATTTGCTTGGTAAGGTTATTCCCGACGGTAATGTCGTCAGCTTTGACAACCGCCTGATTGGTAATGTGACGGCAGACAGTCTGATTGTCAATTTTGACGGCGATTTAATCGGCGGCGTTGTTCCTCAGGGTATTGCCATTGCCAATGATACCAGCCTTTTGGGAAAAGTCAGCAATGACGGTACCGTCCGCCAACCTTCAGGAAAAGTAATCGGTAAAGTCCTGCCTAACGGTTTGGTTGTTAATGATTTTTATGATGTTATCGGCGCCGTGCTGTTTCCGGGGCTGATTTATAATGATGAAGGCAAAACTGTCGGCCGCCTGACCGGTGACGGTCTGTACACCAATCTCAAAGGCCAGTCGGTCGGTTTCATTACACCGGATGGCTATGCTTATCGTCGCGTCGGTGATGATTTCATTCTTGACGGCCGGCTGATTTCTTCAAAAATGGTTGTTTCTTTGAACGGCGATTTTCTCGGCAGCGTTGTTCCCGGCGGTGAAGTCTCTGATTTTGACGGCAAAACGATTGGCAAAATCAAAGCCAACGGCTATGTTTATAATCAGAATAATGAAATTATCGGCCGCATTGTCAAATCCAGCTATGCTTTTGATGATTTTGGCCGCTATCTCGGTTATGTCACTTATAACGGCGAAGTTATCAATAAAGGCAAAAGCCTCGGCCGCCAGCGTGCCGACGGATCGATTATCGACGGCAAAGGCAAAGTTATCGGCTTTGCTTTGGATATTGCCTCAACGGCTACCAATCTGCAGGGACGCTATATCGGCCGCATTATGCCGGGTGGCGCTCTGGCTCGCGCCAAAGAATATTCCGGCCAAATCGGCGCTCGCGGCGACATCATCGCAACAGACGGTAAAATCAGTGGCCGCATCATCTCTTCCGGCCCCGTTTTCGATTACCGCGCTTCCTTAATCGGCCACGCTTTGAGCAACGGCCAGATGATTGCTCTGAGCGGTAACGCTATCGGCAAGATCATTTCCGGTCTGGCCTATAATCTGCAGGGCAAGGTTATGGGCGCGACCAGTGCGCCGCGGCTGGTTATCAATGCCGATAACACGATTGCCGGCATGAGCGGTATCAACTCTACTCTGGCCAACGGCGAAGTTTCAAAATTAGTTTCGCCTTTCGGTTATGTCCTTTCTCCGGACGGTGCTTTCGGCGGCATGAGCACGGCCGCTTTGCCGATTTACAACCAAATCGGTGCGGAAATTGCTCGTATCGGATTAAACGGCAAGGCCATGAGTTCCGGTAATGCCGAGGTCGGTAAGCTGACCCAGTCGGGAATGATTGTCGATGAACGCAATTTGATTTTGGGTCGCAGCCTGCTGGATAATTACGCTGTGAATGTTCGCGGCGATATCTTCGGCCAGCTGGCACAAAATAACCTGATTATTGACAATAACAAAGCGATTGTTGCCAAAATCACGCCTGACAAAGCCGTTATCAAAACATCAACTGATAACAGTCCTGATATTATGCCGAAAATCGGTACGGCATTCAACCGCCTTTTGGCAATGGATTTCAGCGGCGCTTTAATCGGCTATGCCGACCTCAGCGGCCGTGTTTTGGACTTTGACGGCACATCTGTCGGCCGCGTGGTTGAAAACGGTTATATCCTTGATAACAATAATATCCTCAGCGGTTATGCTTTGCCGCAAAATCTGGTCATTGACAACAAATGCAACGTCAGCGGTATCATCACGCCGCGCGGTGAAGTTCGTAATTTCAAAAATATTTATATGGGCCGCATACTGACCAACGGCCAGGTCATTGATGAAACCGGCAATGTCATTGCCCATGCCGCTGTTCCGGGCGCGGTTATAGATTATAACGGCAATACGCTCGCCACCATGGGTGGCAACGGCCAGATTATAAACTATGACGGTCAGGTTTTGGGCTGCGTAGATTTCAAAAATCAGATTCGTAACAATAATAATATGATTATTGCAGCGCCGGTTGATTATGTTCCGGTCATTGATTTCAAAGATAAAATCATCGGCCGCGTGACGATTGACGGTCAGGTTGTCGGAACGGATAACCAAAATCTGGGCTATATGCAGCCCGACGGAAATGTCAACAGCCGCACCGGAGCGCCGCTCGGCAATCTGTTCAAATATGCGGTTGCTTTTGATAATAACAACCGTTATCTCGGCCGCGTTGTTTCTGACGGAACCGTCCGTAATGAAAAATTTGAAGATTTGGGTAATGTCACTTTTGACGGAACCGTGATGAAAGGCACCAACAAAGTCGGCTATGCCCTCTATGATTTTTATGCTTATGACAATGATTTTAATGCCGTTGCCCTGATAGGTAAAGACGGCGTTGTCCGCAACTTTAATAATAAAAATATCGGCAATTTGCAGCGCGGCTTTGTTATTGCTGCCGATGACAGCGTTGTTGCCCGCGGTAATCGTGATTTTTATATCCGTGACAATGCCAACATGATTTTGGGTGAGTTAAACCTGAACGGTGAAGTTCGCGGCAGTAACGGCGAAATTGTCGGCAAACTGGGCAATGCCGGAGAAATTACCGACAGCAACGGTTCGGTGATTGCCAATGCCAGACCGCTGCAGTATTACAGCCGGATTTTGGCTGTTCCGCAGCAGGAAATCGTCATCGACAGCGACGGCAGAATCATCGGTCATGTTGATGATAACGGCAATGTCGTAGATAAAAACGGCAAAATCATCGGCAAGAAAGATAAGGACGGCAATATCTTTGACAGTATGGGCCGCTTAATCGGCCGCGTTTTGAGCGGTGACAATAATAAAGTCTATGATGAAAAAGGCAAATTGGTTGGTTATGTTAAACCTGATGGCACGGTTGTTGATGAAAACGGCAAAGAAGTCGGCAAGCTCAATGAAGACGGTACTGTCACCAACGCCAATAATGCCATTATCGGCGGAATTGGCAGCGACTGGTATGAACGCGTTGACATCAAACGCCCGCAGCGTCCGTCGGTAGAGCCGATTGTCGGTACGCCCGGAGACGGCAAAACCGTTGACAGCAAATACCGCCGCTCGCTGAATATTGCTCTGAGCCCGGACGGTACTTATATCGGTGATATTATGGATGACGGCAGCGTTGTTGATAAAAAAGGCCGTGTTATCGGCCAAAAAACACCTGACGGCCTGGTTATTGACAGCAACGGTACCTTAATCGGTATTGAAGAAATCAAAAAGCCTGCCGGCGGAGAAATTTTTGTTCCGGCCGGAACTTTCGGAAAAGGCGCAGCTTACGGCATTGGTACCGGCCCCGGCGATAACTTAGGCCCCGGCGGCGGTTATGGCCCCGGAGAAAGATACAACACCCAGCGTGCGGCCGCTTTGTCTGTCGCGCAGGGTGAGCGCCGCCAGAATATGCAGGTTGGCAAAATCAGCAGCAATATTCGCAAAGAAGCTTTTGACGGAATGCAGAAAGACTGGTCAGAGCAGGGCATTGATAAGTCCAACTCGTCATGGCGTGTGGATATGAGCGAAATGATTTTGGCCGACAAACCGATTCCGGCTGTTTTGGCCCGTTCAATCGATTCAAACAACCCGACGCCGGTAACCGCATTTGTTGAGCGAAATGTTTATGCCGAAGAAGGGCGCAATATTATCATTCCGGCCGGCAGCCGTTTCATTGGTGAATTTGGCAGTTTGTCTCCGACATCCGAAGCCTCTTCCGAAACAGCCAAGGTCACAATCAGCTGGCAGCGTTTGATTCGTCCGGACGGTTCAATGTTCAAATTTGACGGTTTGACGGCAGATGCCCAAGGCCGCGGCGGTGCTTTGGGATACTTGGATAAGCAGCTGTTCAAACGTTATACCATGCCAGTCATGACCTCTATTTTGACCAATACCATGGCTTATATGATGGCGCCCTCGGAAGATTCAACGACTGAAAACGAAACGCCGAAACAGCAGGCCGCCAATGACGCCCGCCAAAACTTCCTGGATCAGATGAACCAGATGTTTGAGCAGATTTTGCAGGATAAGTCGAACATTACCGCCATGTCATATGTTCCGGCCGGTACGCGTATTATCGTCTTCCCGAAAGTCGATTTGTGGCTGCGTAATATCGAAAGCGACAAAGAAGGCAGTTATGATTCGAATAAGGCAAATGTTCTGATTGACGATAATGCCCGCTTGAAAGGCGACAATTCCGGTGCAACGGTTCCGGGCGGCAACAATGCTTCGGGAACCGGCGGCAGCCAGGTCAGCTATTCTGAGGATAATGGCGGTGAACAGCCGAAATCGGCGCCGTTGATTGCCGAAGAGCCGCAAAAAGAAAAGACATCACCGCGTGTCGTTGTTGTTCCGCCTCCGCCGCCTTCATCGTCTTCTTCTTCGGGAAATCGAAGCACTTATACGCCTTCGACATCTTCAGGAAGCAGCTCGTCAGGCAGTAACTCGCAGTCGGTGCCGCAATTGTTTTAAGGAGAAGTGAAATGAGTTTTGCCGTTTTGGAATCTGTTCTCCGCCCGTTGTCTTATTGGTATACGCAAGACAACATCGAGGAGGTGGCCATCAACCGCTCCGGCCAGATTTGGCTGCGTTTGCGTGGCAAAAGAGCCTATCCCTGGGTTATGTATAAAGATGAAAAACTCAGTAAAGAATATCTGGTTGATTTGCTTTATATTATCGCCAATACCTATGAACTGCCGTTTGATCCGGTTTCCGGAACGCCGCTGGTTTTTGCAACCATTCCCGGTGAGCACCGTTTCTCAGCTATTGCCGGCAAAAACATCATGTATGATCAGGATGACCTGACCGGCGGTGTGGCGCTGACTATTCGTATTCACAGTGAGGACGTTGCCTTTGGTTTAGGGGATTATGGTTTGTCTCAGGGTGCCAAATTGCACCAGATTAATGTGTTAAAACAGATTAAAGATCCCGATGACCCTTATGAAAAACTTCTGCTGAGTATCAAGCGCGGCGACCATATTTTAGTATCCGGTGCAACGGCAACCGGTAAAACCACTTTTTTGAACAACTTGTTAAAGATTTTAGATATTCACAAACGCATTCTCACCATTGAGGATACGCGCGAGCTGATTGTTCCTCACCCCAACCGTGTTCATATTACCCTGTCGCGTACCGAGCAGACCAATGATTTGGACTATGCCGGCGTTATCGATTTGGTAGTTCGTTTTACGCCTGACGCCATCATCGGCGGTGAGATTTCAACTAAAAATGCCGCCGCAATATGGGAATTAATGGGATCCGGACACGATAACTGTCTGGCAACAATCCACGCGGAAAATTCTGAAGCCGCTTATAATGCTTTTGTCGATCGTATCATGCACGCTTCCCCGACAATCGACCGGGGTAAAACGATTGAAGAAATGAAAAAGAAACTGCGTGTCGTACAAATCAACCGTGACGGCAACCTGCGTGCAGTCACTGAAGTTACTTAGAAAAAAGCCCCGGTTTGGGGCTTTTTTTTAATTTGTAGCATTGTTTGGTACTGCGTTCAGCAGGCTTCTTTATTGTCATGTTGAGCCTGCCGAAATATCTCAGCCTTATTTATTGCAGAGACCTTTCAATGATGTTTGGCTGACAGTTTTTATTGATGAGCGGCGAAACAGCTGACTGAGGGGATTAAACGCCCTCACGTTTATAGCCAACAGACCGTTCAAAGTCCCCCTATCTTTCAAAGACAAGTATATTGCTCGTAATTCTGGGCGAGCAGCGCGAGCGGTGAAACAACTAACTGAGGGGATTAAACGCCCTCGCGTTTATTGGAGCGGCGGAATATTGAATTGAGCGATTTCACCGGGTTTGATTTTGCGGTTGGAATAGCGCATATTTCCGGTTTCAATGACAAATCTCTGGCGTCCGGTCAATTGGGACGCAAGGTCATAAAAATCGCTGGCATTAAGCTCAGAACGCTGCGGGTTCATAATATATAAAACGCAGCCCTGAGTCTTTTCGGCAACACCGCAACGGGCACGGCCTCTCGGAACTTCGGCATTGACAACAACGCCCTGCAAACCGTCACGGACAACTTTTTGCTGGCCGAACATCAATTTTGCACCGATAAAACCGGCCAGAAAAGCGGCAATCCCGATAACAACGGCAATTTTTTTGGCAATCATGCCCGGATAATACGGGGCATTGCCCATTTGCTCATTCATCAGCTCCGTATCGTCAATAAAATGCGGCTGCTGCGGGGATTGAGCATATTGCTGGTTATTGTCCATATAATAAGTTTCATCGGCAACGGCTGGCAGATTGGCATTTTCATCAATATATGAATCCAGATTAAACGCGTCGATTTCCTGCGGACGCGGCATACCGCCCTGAGACATGTTCGGGTTTGCGCCCTGATTTTGCGGCCGCGGTGAAACCGGTGCGTTACCGCCCTGCGGCACCATTCTTTTAACCGGGCGTTTGACCTTTTTTAAGCGGCGATTGGGATCCATATTCATATTTGGGTTAGGATTATTGCTCATATCATTCATTTTATTATTCCTTAAGTCCCGAATTAGATTTTGTTCTGTAAATGTTTAGTGGTTTTCAGGGTGCGGATAAGGCGCGGCACCATGAAGACGATGGTTTGTGAATCTTTGCCTCTGGCTCCGAAAATCTCGTTGGGAATACCGATAATCAGGAAGTTTTCCCCGAGCTGGCTGCGAATATTAAACTGGGTAATTTCACCATTTGTCGCCTCCAGAGTGATATTGGAAAAGATTTTGTTGTTCTGTTCAATTGAAGCTTTGGCCAGAATTGAGAGATTGGCATCAATACTGCTGCGCTGGCCGCATTTGCCGACATCAAAGCGCGCATACCACAAGTTTGGAACCACAAATTTACCCTGGGCAACCGGCTCAACGCGGCCCTGCATGCTGAGAAAAGCATTGAGCGAACCGATATTCAGCTCGTCGGAGGTGGTCAAAACACGTCCGAGAACGCCGGTTTTGGCTGATTTAATCGTTCCGTAATCAAAAGTATTGAGCAGGCTCTGCCATTGAATATCATTCTGCGGATTGGTCGGATAAACTTTCATGACATAAACATCAAAAGCAATCAACAGCGGGTTTTCTTCAAAATAGCCGATTAAGCTGAGGATTTTGTTTTTAAGTTCAAAATCGGCGTCAAACGTAATCGAATAGTCATCCCAGTCTGAGGTGGTGTCAGTAATACCGGAACCGCGCAAAACATCGAGCAGCGCCAGCAAAATCGGCCGTGAATGCGGCACATAGAGGCTGAAGTTGGCTTTGCGGCTGATACGCAGCGTTTTATTGTGGGCGTCATAGGAATAATAGATTTCGGCAGCGTCGGCAATCATCTGAATCACTTCAGAGAGTTCGCCGCGCAGATTTTCCGCAGAAATGCTGGCATAAGGCGCGTCTTTGGCAATCAGCTTGATTCCGGCTTCTTTGGTCAGCTTGCGCAGAGCTTTTTCTGCCGGCATGGTTTCAAAAGAAAAACCGGTAACCTCAAAGCGCGGCAGCATATCGTTATTGCCGTTTTTGACCAGATTAAATGCCTTGATGTTATAGGGAATGGTCGTAATCATCTGCTGGGTCTGCCAGTTGACGGAACAGCGCAGCGGTGTTTCCAAGTCAAAGGTTTGCGCGCCTTTGGGCGTGCGGATGATATTCGGATCCTGGGGCAGGGTGATTTTGGCTTCCATGCCTGATTTTTTGAAGTCAATAATCTGCGAAGCCGGCTGCGTTTCTGTCTGGCAGGCTGAAACAATCGCCAAAACGACTAAAACCAAACTGCTGTTAATTATTTTTTTGATATTCATTCTTCGCTAACCTTTTCAGGGACGGCAGGCGCACCTTGCGGGACTGCCGGTTTGACAATTTTTACAATCTTTTTAATGATTTTCGGCTGGCCGGAACTGCCCGCACTTGGTGTGGGAGCTACTGCCTGAGGCTGAACTGCCGGCTGCGGAGCAGGGGCAGGCTGTGCCGGGGCGGATGGTTGCTGGACGGGAGCTTGCGGCTGCGCTGTTTTTAAGGACTGTTGTGTCAAGGCCAGAGAGCTGCCTTCGGCGGCTTCAATATTTTGGTTTGACATCAGTTTTTCAATCACGGCGTCCATACTCATACCGGCGCCGGCAGTCGGATCATGAGATTTGTCAACCCCGCCGAGGGCTTCTTTCATCTGTGCCAGTTCCTGAGCATTGTCCTGCTTAATCATTTCCGGTGTTGAATTATTTTTCAGTTCGACTTTGAAGTCATTAAGATTTTTCTTAAAAGCGCTCATGCCGCCCTGAATTTTCTTTTCGACCAAAGGGTGGAGTTCTTTATGCGCCAGAATAAAATCGCCGCTTTCGCTGATTTCTTCGAGAATATCGAGGATATAACCGTAAAAAGGATATTCCTCAATGGCGATATTGCCTTTGCGGATACAACGGGCGGCAATTCGGGAAATTGTCCGGTCGAGATAATCTTTAAGCAAAATATAGTTATCAAGAACCCAGAGGGTTTCCTTGTCAACTGACGCTGTCGCGGTCGTATTTTGTTGCTCGTCCATTGTTATCTGCTCCTTATTTACTTCTAATCTAATGTAGGCGCCCGGCTTTGTAAATTATTATTTTAAGGTTTTAAATCACTATTTAACGCATAAGGCTCATTTTTATTTTCGTCATCGGCCAAATCGGCAAAAACAATCTCATCGTCACCCTGCGGCAGAATATTTTTCGGTGCCAGAGGGTCACGGTGTTCGGGGGAGATATCCTCCTGAAAATAGAGACTGCCGGATTGCAGCGGTGTCATGTCTAAATCATTGCCATTTTCGTCACTGCCGCCGGCATAAGGATCGGGAACACCTTCCGGCATGGCTGTCTTTTTATCAAAATTGTCAAACAGGGCAGAAAAATCAACGTCTTCCTGTTCAGCAGGCAAAATAGTCTTTTCTTCGGGCATATCGCTGTCATCGCTGAAAAGGGTGCTGATTTCTTCATCGGCAGCCTGAGGTGAAAATTGCGTTGAAGATATTGCTGCCGGATCGGCAAGGTCGGTTTCCTGAACAGAAGTTTCGGGAACTTCTTCGTATTCCCATTCCCACTCGCCGTCTTCGCCCTCGCTTTGAGCTTGAACTTGCGGCTGCTTGGCGGCTTCGTTTTCGGGGATTTCTTCATACTCCCATTCCCATTCGCTGTTGTCGTCAGCTGTTTCTGCCAGGCCTTCATCATTGGCATCAAGCGCAATTTTATATTCAGCGTCCAAATCAACCGGTTGGTCGTCGTTTAAGCTGCTGTTGAATGTATTCAGCAGATTATCCAGAGCGTCAGGGCTTTGCAAATCGGGAATCAGGCTGCTGTGGACGACAGGAGCTTGCGGTTGTGTCTCAGGTACAGCAGAATGTATGGTTACGGTTGTATCAGCAGCTGCCAATTCAGGTTCTGTTTCTTCAGAGTTAAAAACCTGCCCGTCGCTGAAAATATCATCTGATTCCAAACTGTTTTCAAGCGGCTGAGGTGTTTCTTCATTACTCAAATCAATACTGTTGTCATCACCGCTCAAATCAATCGGCATTTCTGCCGCGGCAAAATCATCACTTTCCTCTTTGGCAAAAGCATCACTTTCCTCTTTGGCAAAAGCATCTGCCGGAGCGGTTTTTTCAAATTCGGGTTCATCAGCTTCCGAATAGTCACTGCTCAGATTATCATAACCTGTCGCAATATCTTCATTTTGTGATGTTTCAACCGGCTCGGGAAGCTCTTCCCATTCGGTATCCTGTATGTTATCGGGTGTCTCTGCCGCAGAAACTTCATTATTAAATATGTTGCTGTTTTCGGCCGTTGCCGTAGCGTTAGAAGAACTGAAGATAGACATATCAAGCTTCGGAAAATCATCTTTTTCCGTTTGATGAGATGAAATATTCTCTTCAGCCAAGGACGGCGTCGTCGGCATATCCAAATCAAAAAGCGATGTGTCAAGACTGCTGCCGGACTGAGAGAGCGCAGCTTCATTACCGGAAACCGGCGTGTCATCAAAATTCAGCAGCTCGCTCAGTTCTCTGTCGGCAGGACTCATCGCTGCCGGAGCCGTTGCTTCTCCGTCGGCCGGTCCGTTATTTTTTTTCTTTTTCTTCTTCTTTTTTTTCTTTTTCGCCGGTGCGGCAATATCGCTCAGCCCTAAACCGTCACCGCTGATTTCATATCGGTCTTCGTCATTATCGGCCGTTTCTTCAGCGCTAACATCATCTGTCTCCAAAGCCTCGGGTGCCGCCGGCATTTCAACAATTTGTTCCTCAATGTGAGGTGAGGTTTCCGTCCGGGCTTCCTGGGCGGCAGATTCTTCTTCCTGAATATTTGCTTCAGCCGGAACTTCAACATATTCATATTCGACTTGTGGTTCGGGCTCATTTTCCTTGACCGCAGCCTGATTTTCAAACTCGTTGTCTTCACGGTTATGCCCGCGGTTGAACATATTGCCTAACATCTTTTTGATGTAAGACGGCTCGTTGCTTTCAGTTGTTCCTGTGGTTTCATAAGACGGTTCGGCATATTGATAAACCGGCTGTTGAACCGTATCTCCGGCGACCATAGCCCCTGCGGCGGCAGTTGCCGGAACCTGCTGGTAAATAACCGTCTGGTTTTTTGCCTGCTGCTTGAAGAATTTCAGATTTTCTTTTTGAAAAGCACTCAATGCATTTATCAGGGTTTTGTTAGACAGTTGGTTGCTTTCTTTCAGAGCCACGGAAATAATCGCCGACAGCTCTTTGGTCTGCTCCTTGGCCATTTCTCTGAAAAGCTGGGATTGCGCCTTGATAATGTCGCCGACCAATTCCTGCGTGTTGAGAGCCGGAGCCGGGGTATTGTTAATTTGAATATTGTTGGCATTATTCGCGTTGCTGTTGCTGGCGCTGATGGCATTATGCTGCAAGAACATTTTGGCCATTTCCAGTTGAGATTCGGTAATAGCCTTAGTGATTTCTTTGGTATTATCAATCACTTTGACGCCGTTGCCGTCGGTGATGACAGCCGGAGCGGAACTTTCCTTTTTGCTGCCGAGCTCTTTAATCAGCGTCTGGGTGATTTCTAATTGAGATTGTGTAATTGACTTGGTCAGAGCCATGGTTTCCTGATGTCTTTTTTCATCGGATTCAGCCATGGCGTCAGCCAAAGCCGAAGCAATATCTTTGGCAAAATTAGCATCAGCTTTGATTGTTGCTGCAGCCGGAGCTGCTGCCTGAACAGCGTTATTATTGTTTTGCGTCTGCATGGCCTGCATCATCAGCAGCATTTGTTTTTGCAGTTCCAGACTTTCGGCGCTGGAGGCCGTGCTTGCTGCCGGCTGGGGAGCTGCGGCTTTGGCCGGAGCCGGCGTTTCTTCTCCCGCAGCGGTTGTGATAGCTTCTTTTTCTGCCAGAGCATTGGCCAGAATATTTTCTTTGACGCCGGCCGCCAGATGTTCACCGCTGACCACTTGGTCCGGAGCAATACCGTGTTTTTCTTCCAGCTCGTCCACATATTCCTGCAGCAGGGACCCTCCGGGAAGAGCCGTACACATATGGCGGATTTCCGGAGGCTGCTGCAAAATCATATTATCAAAATCAGTTTTTTGTTTCTCATCAAGAATATGCAATTGGCGAAAAACGTTTAAAAGGCGTTGCACGATAACAATCGGGTCTTCAACCCCTGCTATCTTTTTGTTTCTGCGTAAAGATTTTATTTCTTCAACCAATTTGCAACAATCCCGAATCTGCTTGTGAGATATTTAAACTCCTGTCTCTTATACACATCTGACGCTGCCGACGACTAGTCG
>URWU01000014.1 GCA_900551585.1 uncultured Alphaproteobacteria bacterium
ATGTAGCTCCGTCTCGTGGGCTCGGAGATGTGTATAAGAGACAGCTTTATAACCGTTAAAATATTCATCTTGGCCGTATTTTTCATACAGCTTTTCAATCTGGCCAACATAGCGGCGTGCTTCGCTGCGGTAACATTCTGCTTCGGTTTTGCCGCTGTTGGTGCAGGCGACAAAATCATTAATCGGATCTGCCGAAACACTTCCGCTGGAAAAGAAGATTCCCAAACTTAAAATGACGGCAGACAGCTTTTTCATGTTACCCTCCCGGAAAACAAATTATAAATTAATGGCGACGACTTTATGGACTTTGGCCAAATCGTTATTGCCGATTTCAATACGGTCATCAGGATTCCATCTCATACCGTAAAGTTTGCCGTTTTCGTCTTCGCGAATACTCAAAATTTTGGCATCGGATTCTGAGGTATAATAAACGGCAATATCACCGACGCTGACAACTTCCTGCGGGTCAACAAACAGAACCGAACGGGTCGGCAACAGGCTGCCCAGTCTGCGGGTGCAGAGGTTGACGGCATAGGCGTCTTTTTTGCCGTAGAGATTAGCCGGACGCTGAACTTTGCGGGTTTCCTGATTGAAGTCAATGATAATGTCGCCGTCTTTTCCGGCAGTACCGTAAACGGAAATTTTCAAACCGTCGGGATTAGAACTTCCGAAAGTAGAAATTGCGCCTCTCGGAGTTGACAATAACTTGTATTTTGCATCATTGCGCTGAATAATTTCGTCCAGCATACCTTTGTCTTCAAGAGCCTTGATTTCTTCTTTGAGCTCTTCAATGCTGCAGTTCAAAGCTTTGGCGATATTTTTCATTTCTTTGTCGGAAACTTCTCTCTGTCCCATTTCAATACGGTGATAAACTGACAAAGTCATATCTGCGCTTTCGGCAACTTCAATAAGGGTCAGATTCTTTTCGTTGCGGATTTGACGCAAGCCGGCACCCAGGGTTTTCAAACCGGTTTTCTCGTTGATTTTGTTGCGTCTTTCCTGTTCGCGGCGCCAAGCCTGAACAATTTCTTGTTGGGAGTTTTGTTCGTTAACAAACAAATCTTGCAGCGGGCAGTCTAAAAATTCTGCAACACGCACCAATTGTTCTTGGTCAACCCGGCGATATCCCTTTTCAATCTTGGAAATTGCCGACAGACTAACCGACAGATGATCAGCCAATTCCTGCATAGAACGGCCGCGAAGTCGTCTGAACATTCTGATTTGATTGGGGAAAATAATTTCTTCCATACTAAACTACCTCTTACATTGTGAAACAATAGTATTAACTGCCACACATCTTAATATAAGCGATAAATTAATCAAGAAAATAGTACAAAAAAAGACAATTTGTGTACAAATCAGCACAATTTACAGCAAAATTTCTCTAGATAATTCCGGCAATTTTATGAGTCTTGCCTTTGATACGGTCGCGTAAAAATTGTTCTTTCATCTGTTCCTGATCTTTTTCTCCGAACGCGGTTCCGCCGTTTTTCTGATAGGCGGCCGTAAACTCGCCCTGCATGTTAACGGCATATTTATTGCGTTTGGCATGATATTCGGAAACGGAGTATTGGTTGATGACCTCTTCTTCTCCGGTATCCGGATCTTTTCTGGTTGCCCGCAGACGGTTCATCAGGCCGTCCGTTGCATAGGAAGTTTTATTGCCGTTTTTGTCAGCTCTTTCAAGTTCGACAATAGCTCTGCCGGATTCTTCGTCACCGGGCAGCGTCAGTCTCATAGCCTGTGACGTACCGTCTTTGTTTTTCTCGACAATCTCCAGAACCTCGCGGCCTTCTTCATCCGTTGTGATATTAATATTATCGTCATTCAGGCCGCCTTTGAATTTGGCCCCGAGGGTTGGGAAACTCTGCTGCGCAAATTGCTGCAGGGCTGCGGCTTTAACCATTTTTTCCGAAAAAGCAGAACCCTTCAAAGCGGCGTTCAAAGCCGTCATGTTCATGCTGCCGTCTTTGTTGCGCATTGCTTTCATGCCGGCGGTTTCAATGCTCAAATCTGATTCGGTCACTTCGCCGTTGACTGTTGTTTCCGTTTGTTTCAGATAACCGTCCGATTTGGTGGTCGTAATTTTGCCGTTACCGTAATCTTTGGTCGTTGTCAGCATTTTGGCACCGTTATTCATAATTGTCACCGTCTGCGTCTTATTACGTCCGCGTGCCCAGGATTTTGTTTTAACCTCGTAGGTGTGGCCGATGATATTGCCTGCCTCGTCGGTCACGGGCTTCATTGTACCGTTGCCGTTGCGGGCCATATGTTCAATGCCCCGCATTTTCATACCGCGGCGCATATCTCCGGCTTTTTCCTTGATAGTTTCGCCAACGGCCGAACCGACGGTTTTGGCACCGCCCCAGGCTTTGAGACCAAGTTTTTTGGCACCTCCGGCTGCCATGCCGCCGATTTGGCTGCCGATACCGCCATTGGACATACTCGGGGCAAACTTGCTGGCAAAAGCGGTCGCCTCGTCCAGAATTGCCCAGGCCAGCAGCAGGACAAAGACAATCTTAATAACAGCCACGCCGCCCCAGGCCAGAGTTGTAACAATTGCTTTTTGGAAGTCATCGCCTTCCAAATTCTCAATGCCTGCGCCGGTCACGGTGATTTCAATCGCTTTGGTCAAAATCAGAATAAGGATACTCAGGAAAACAAAGTTAAACATCGCGTTCATGAAAGAGTCCCAAACATGTTTAACATATTTCTGAGTATTTTTGAACGGATAAGCGCCGATTGCCGCCGGCAGAAGCGCGCAGGCGACTGTCAGCTGGAAGATGGCATCCAGCATCAGGAACGGGAAAATAATGATAACGATTCCCGCGCCGCACCAAATAAGCAATCCGGTAATCAGATAGGGGATGGACGGGAAAATAAACAGCGACGCCTTAACATAAAAAGCAATACACATTGAGGCCGCACCGAGAGACATTGTTGCCATCAAACGTCCCTGAATTGCTTCAATTGTACACAGAATGCTCGTTCCCATGGAAGCCGGAAGACCGCCGTCCTGCATCACATTGTAAGTTGATGTGCAGGTACCATCGGTAACGGCCAGCTGTGCCAGCCTGAATCCGGTGTTGAAAATCGGTTCCATTGCCAGTGAGAAGAAAGTCGATGAATCTGAGTTTAAAATAACCGCCACGATGATAACGACAAATGTCTTTGACAGCAGATTTTTAATCAGGGTCGGCGCATCTTTAGTCTCCAAAGATGAGATAAAGACGAGAATCTGCATGGCCACCCATAAGGCCCAGGCAATCCAGACAAGGGTCAAAACAGCGGGAGCCAGTTTGTTAAACGACAATTTGGCAATTTTGCTGGCGGTGTTGAAAATAACTTCAAACAGCGGACAGAACATACAATGGCCGTAAGTCGATTTATATTCGCTCGGCGAACAGGTTTTATCTTCATAACCTTTGGCGCCGCTGCTGCTGCCGGAAACGCCGCTGGCCGTACAGTTGAAAGTTGCCGATGTTCCCTCGGCGCAAGGCTCTTTACCGGTAACTTCCTTAACAATATCATTATACGATTTTTGCTGTTCTTTCGGCTTTTTCTGTTCGGCTTCCCAAGCTTCGCGGATTTTTAAGGATTCGATGGCCTCGGCGCCTTCGCGGGCATTACGGCTTTGAACCGATTTACGAATAGCTTCCGATGAGCTGCTGTAGAAATAGTCGCGGCGCGCGTACATGGCGGCAAGCAGCTCTGATTCCGTCATTTTGGTCGGGTCGCCGACATTGTTTTTGACGGATTTCATCAGGTTTCTGACGCCGCCCGGAGAACCCAGGGCAACAGAGGCAGAAAACAGCGACATCTGCATTTCGGCTGACATACTGTTGAAATCAAGGCCGAAATCTTTCATTGCCGCGGCAGCCGTATCATAATAAGTCTTTTTCATATAGGCTTCTTGCGCGTCATTGATAGCGCTCTTACTGCTGGTGCACAGTCCTTTCCACTTATTGGCAAAATCTGTTGCCGGAGCCGAGCAGGCGCGTGAATTCATTTGCTCGACCGTTCCGCCGCCGAGCTGAGACCAGATGGCCGGGTCAGTTTTCTGCAGCGAAATCAGGAAGTTTTTCATACTGCCGTGGTTACATTCCAATTGGCTGGAACCGTAGCTGCAACCGCCGATATCACCGGCAACGCAGTTATTGAAAGCGCAGGGATTTCCGGCAGCTTCATATTTGTGGTGAAGTTCGGAGATGTTATCGGCCGGATACATCTTGGCACAGCCGCTGGAAGAACAGCCTGCCGAAGCATTGCCGCTTTCGCTGGAGCCGTCCACGCCGGCTTTTCCTTCTTCCGGAACATCTGTTTTGACAAATTCTTCAGGAACTTTACACATCACACCCTGCATATCGGGAGAATGCGGGTCTTTTCTGTTGGCTTTGGAGCCGCCGGCGCGTACCTCATAGTGCAGGTGGGGGCCGGTTGAGGCACCGGTACTGCCGACAAAACCGATAACCTGTCCTTTTTTGACGCGCTGGCCGACGGCAATTTTTTTACCGTCATAAGCAGCATAACAGTTCATATGGCCGTAAAGCGTACTATAGTTATTATCATGGTTAATCATGACATAGTTGCCGTATCCGCCGGCATTTTCTTTGACAGTAGAGACAAGTCCATCGCCGGCCGCATAAATCGGGGCTCCTTTCGGAGCGGCAAAATCAATGGCGCCGTGCCCTTTTTCTCCGGTATATCTTTCTCCCGTCGGGTCTTTTCTGGGGCCAAAGTCGCTGGAAATACGGTTAATCGGTGCTGCCGGAGCCGCGTCCAGACAACCTTCTCTGGTTTCACAGTCATCACTTGTGCAGTTGGCGTCATGATCCAAAGGCGGCAGAGAGCCGGCCTCGCAGACTTTACCTAAGCGGTCCGGATCGGAGTTAATGGCCAAAGCGGAAGTCGAAGCAAAGCATATTCCAGCCCAAAGCGCAGCAAAAAAGATAATTTTGCCGCTTGGTTTGTTGAATATGTTTTTTATTGCTTTGGTCATTTTTAATCCATATTTTGTTTAATATACGCAATATCATAATTTTTTATTAATGTTCTTTATCTCGTCAGCTTCCGGGATTTTGCTGATTCTGTCTCAGCCTTTCTTCCTCTTCGAGCCTTGCCGCTTCAGCAGCTTCTCTTTCGCGTTCCTGCCGTTCTTCATCTCTGCGTCTTTCGGCTTCGGCAGCTTCTCTTTCTCTCTGTTCACGCTGTTCCTGAGCCTGTAACTCATCCTGACGCTCGCGCTCTCTTTGTTCTTCCTCACGGCGTCTCTGCTCGCGGGCGCGCCGTTTTCTCTCGGCTTTTTCTTGAGCCTCCCGCTCCCGCTGTTTTCTGGCCTCCTTATTTTTTGCAATTTCTTCAGGTGTCAGGATACGGTTTGAATATCCGCCTTCGCCGGCTGCGGCGCGGATAATATTCCGGCCGAGATTGAGAGTTTTGACACCGACTTTAAGCGTTTTGCTTCCGGCGCGGAAAGTTTTGGCCACACCGCGGCCGACCGTTGTGGAAGCCGCCGCAGCCACCGTGCCGCGATAAAGAAGATTAGCACCGCGAACGGCGGCCGTTCCGAGTTCGACAGCCGGACGGACAGTCATCTTATAACCGGCGTATAAAGTCTCATCGACCGCTTTGGCGGCAAAACCGATAGGTGCGAGTGTTACGGCTCCCAAAGTCATGGCAATCGGACGTGTAACGGTGCGAACAGCCTTGCGTGCCGTATCGGCGGCATCAAAAACGGTGCTGACGCCGGTCATAATCGGAGTAGCCACGATTTTGGCCATATCGCCCATTGCATAAGCGCCGTAGACTGCGGCTTTGGCCGGCGTTTTGGTCCATGAGGTAAGAGTCAGGGCCACGTCAATACCGGCCAGCATGGTTTTTTCTGCAACCTGATAGGTACTTTCAAGCGTCTCTTTTCCGGTCTCTCTTAAAGCATGGGTAATGGCAAAGGCCGGCTGTATAGTCATGGCACCGACAACGTCAAAAGCATTCTCTACTTTAGAATCTGTCAGATATTCGCCGGCTTCTTTAAAGCTTCTGCCTGCGCTGGTAAACGGAGTTGTAACGCCGGCGCCGAGAGCAGAACCGAGATCATCTGCAGACCCTTTGATAACATTGCCGTCGTCATCCGTATATCCGCGGAGTTCATTAAAGGCATTTTTGGTGTCTTTGACGCTGTTTTTGATGCCTCTGATACCGAAATTCTCATTAAAGCCCTCGGCAGAAGCGGACAGTATGGCTTTATTTTCCTGCAGCCTTTCGGCATTAATCTCTTTAAGATGCGTAACATTATATTTAAGCTGGTCTCTGCTTTCTCTGAAAGCTTTTTTGTCTGCTTCGCGGTTAACCTTGATTTCTTGTTTGAAATCGTTGAATTTAGACTGAACTTTGCCCGCAACCGCAATAGCTTTGCCGCTGAAAACGGTTTTGAGTTTTGCTTTATCTAAAGTGGCGATTATATGACGGATTGAATTCTCACCCGGCCGGTTGGAGAGAACCGTATTTCCGGCATTTGTCAAAGCGTTACCGAGTTTCTGGCTCAGGAAAGCATTGACGCGGCTGTCGCTGTTTTCGGCATTGGCGGTATAATAGAAGCCCAGACCGCGGACTTTTTCGCCAACGCTTTTAGGAACATAAGTTGCCAGTTTGCGAGAAAATTTATCGAATTTTTCTTCGACTTTGCGGGAAGATTCGCCGAATTTTTCTTTGGCTCGGATATAATCGCGCTGGGCGGCAGCCTGAACCCCTTGCGGCTGATTCTCAACAATTTTGTTACCGATGTTTCCGAATGCTTTGCCGACGGCACGACGCGCTTTTTCCATCGGTTTATTAAGATTCTGACGATCTTGATCGGCCAAACCGTTTTGAGTTTGGGCAAATTTGTTCATCGCCTTACCGAGGCCGGTCGGCATTTGTCCTGCCAACTCGCCGAGGGATTCGTTGAGCTCATCCATTCCTTCACGTGCGGCATTGGTCATACGGCTCCATGCCCGCGAACCCGGCGCTTTCATCAGCTCACCGCCATTCTCCATCGATTCTCCGGCTTTGGCTATTGTATTGGCCAATCCTAAACGCATACCGGCTTTCATGCGGCCGAATTTGTTGCCGATTTTGGCACCGAGACCGGCCTGATTAAGATTATCATGGTCGGAAAGAGCCTCCCAGGCTTCTTTGTTGTCTTGAGCTTTGCCTGCCAGATGTTGTCCCAATTTGTTAACTTTTTTGCCGGCAAATTTAACGGCACGCCCGGCAACATTGCTAACGGCTCCGGCGCCGACATTAAATCCGGCTTTGGCAACGGTTGTTGCTGCCTTGCCGGCCTGATTGGCCACAATATCTCGGGCCATTTTAAGAGGGGCGGCAGCTTTGTTTGTTGCCCACATTGTTGCGGCAGTAGCCATATGGTGCAGCGGCGAACCGGCGCCGGCGGTCATACTGCCGCCGAAAAATTTGTCCGGCCATTTGTTTGTAATCTGACTAATCATTTTAATACCGTAAATATAACAGAATAAAATAATCAGGAAAGCCGCTCCGGTAAAAGTAAAGACGTTGTTGATATATTTGACGTTATCTTGTTCAAGAGCATAGAGTAGGGCGTCCGTGCCATTCAGAACTGTGCCGCTCTCGGTTTCCAAACCGCCGACCGTACTGAACGAACTGCTGATAAGTTTCATGGCATAAGAAGATGATAAAGCCAAAAACAGGAAAGTTCCGGCCGCGTTCAGCGCAATCATGACCACTGATTTTAATTTTCCGGAAGTCAGTTTAAAAGGCCATAGGCCGATAACCACCGGCAGCGCAATGATAGCAAAACCGATTTTAAACGGAATATCAATCAAGTAATAACAGACGCTCAGAACCAGCATAAAACCGGCACACCAGATAGCCGCGCCGACAAGCCACATCCAGATATCGGGAATATGAATATCAATAATAAGCGGTAAATGGAAATTAATACCTTCTTCAATGGAGAAGCAGGTAACGGCATTGCCGATAACCAGATTCATTGCCACTTCGTTGCTGACACCTTCAGACAGCTTCAAAATTTTATCCATAACGTCTTTGGAAACAATTTCCGTCGGTCCGGTATAAGAGTTTTCGCTTTTAGGCTTTTCTGCCATGTTAAAATTTTTGGATTCGACCAAAAGCGCGGTACCGAATTCCGCTCCGGCGCCGAGAATAGGATTAATCGCATAGCTGACTAATGTACCGATTCCGGCGTTGATAAAACAATAAGCGACAACGACTTTGCCCAAAAAGACCACCAGTTCATTGCTCATGGCCGCCGGTTCGACGTTGGTCAGAGAAGACATCTTGCGCAAAGCCCAAAAAGCCAGCCACATAAAGGTTCCGAGAAACAGCAGCTTGTTGCCGGCGTCCTTGGAAACATCATAAACTTTACCTGCGGCACGCATAAAAGAAGACAGCAGCACATTAACAATCTGACAAGGGAAACAGTCTCCCTGATAACGTTCTTTCAAAACCTGCGTCTTCGGGCAGTCATAACCGGCTTCGGCCGGAGAAACATTAACGGTTGAAAAAGCCAGACAAAGCAAAACCCCCGCCCAGAATAGTCTGGAGGTCATGGTTTTGCGCAATATGTCAAACAGCTTCTTCAACATTTAATCCTTATTTCTGCCTGCCAAATCATCCATTCGATTCTTAATCTGATCAAATTTGTCTTTGGCGTTTTTATATTTGTTATGAGCCGCAATTGCTGCCTTACCGACATGAGACTGCTTGGCTTTCTCAATTGCTTCTTTAACTTTCTGAATCTTTTGAACGGCTTCAACACCCTTACTGGCGCCGGCAGTCAGCCATGCCAGAATACCCTTGCCGATCATGCCGACCAGAGCTTTAAGTTTCTTCTGGAACTTGGCTTCGGCATTGCCGCCGATAATTGCGCTGACCATTTTTTGCGCTACCGAAAGCGTGTTTTTGATTAAAAAGGCAATAAGCATCAACGCCATCACCGCCGGGTTAAATTCTTTAAAGGCAGCTTCCTGCTCGGCGCCCTGCGGGTTAAAGACCGCCTGATTATCCTGCAAAATCTGAATAACCGCCAGCAAAGCCATTGCAATCAAAATCGCTATCACCATCATAAAGGCTGCCGAGTTCAGCATCGTTTTCAGCCCCTCCTTACTCCAGCCCTGCGTTTGGTCAAAGGCATAAGACATCACAAGAATAGGCAGCAAAACCACCATCATGGTAAAACGGAAAATCGTGTCAACCAGATAAAAGACAAAGCTCAGCTTAATAATGGTAAACGAAACCAAAATCAGCAGGCCGACAACCGTAACCATAAAACCTTTCATCTGCAAAACGTGATAAGCCAGAGCATTACCCAGAGATAAGCGCTCGTTAACGGCGCAAATCATGCAGTTCATCATATTTCGGGGAGCTTCGGGAAAACCTGTTAAGGAAGCATTTGCGGTTCCGTCGGCATTGCAGACAATATTTTTTCCGGCTGTAATCGTTTCGCCAAAAACAGTCACGGTGTTTTTGCCGTCGGCACTGGTAGTTGATGAGGCTTCCAAAACCTTGCTGCCGAACTCAAGAAAAGCATTATAAATAGGAAAAATGACCATATTTAAAATCCATAACAGCCCCTCGACCGAGGTCGCAAGATAGCCGCAGACAAAGCAGAGCACAAACTTTTTTAGCACCTCATTCCACATTTCGGCGCTTTCACCTGAGGCATCTTTGACGGAAGTAACAAATTTTAATAAACGGATTGCAAACCAGATTGAAAAAGCAACCATCATCAAACTGAGAGCGCCGCTGGTGATTTTGCTGTACATCCCCATTGAGACGGTTCCCATCGTGTCATAAAGCAATGACAAAACGGTTTCCTGCCAGCATTCGCGGTTTTCTTTGGCCAGTCTTTCTTCCGTTTGTTTAGAAGTTTCTCCGGGGAGAGAAGCCTGCATAGCCTCATCTTCCGAACATCCGGATAAAGTGAACACCACGATGATGGCGACCATCAACATGGCAATTATTCGCAATATGTTCACTTTCCTAGACATTTTCATAAATCCTAGCTGTTTCCGCCGCCGTTTCTTGCCTCATCTAATCCGCCGGCCACATCTCTTCCCTCATTGGGATTCGTCCGGGTATTAGGGGTATCACCGCCTTGGTTTCCGCCGCCGCCCTGATTGCCGCCTTGGTTGCCTCCCTGATTATTATTTTGGTTATTATTCTGATTATTGGACTGGCCGCCTTGGTTTCCGCCGCCACCGCCCTGATTATTGGCCGCCGGTTTATTGTCGCCGGTTTTACCGCCGTGTTTGCCGATACCGAGTTTTTTACCAACCGCGGCTCCGGCCCGGCTCGTCAGTTCGTTAGCCTTATTGGAGACAGCCTGTCTGGCCGGCTGCGTCGCCTTCTTGGCAACCGCGGCTGCACCGCCGGCGGCCATACCGCCGATTTTATTGCCGATACCGCTAATTCCGCCGCTGGCCATTTTATCAGCCAGAGTTGTTGCCTGAGAGGTAAATTTGAAACCGAAAATACAGCAGCACAGCAGAATAAGGAAGCCGCCGAAACCGATATCTGTCAGTTTTTTCAAAGTCTTAATGTCATCACCGCTTAAAGCCTTGGCAATCTCGGTGAGGCCGCCGCCTTGGGGAGAACCTACGGAGGTTTCGGTTGATGTGCTCGAGCTCCCTTCTGTCTGAACCGATTCTGTCGTTTGGCCGTTTGTCATCGCCTGTCCGATGAGCTGCATATTAACACTGACAACGATACCCATAAAGACATAGACAAAGAATGTGTTAAGGAACATATCTATTCCTTTTTTTGTATAAGGATTCGTCAGCTTAAACGGCCAGCTGGCAATAAGGAACGGCATCAGCGCGCCGACCAGACCCAACGTAACCGTTGCATCAATCAGATAGAAAGCAAAAGCCAGAGACAACATAACGGCAAAAGCCCAGATAACCAGTCCCTGAAAGACCATACCAAAATCCCAGATACCGCCGACCAGAGAAGAACCTTCATTACGCCCGACACACATCAGCGAAGAGCCGATAGCCTGAGAAACGGCTATTTCCGCCTGAATTGCGCGGATAAAACAGTCTAACTTGGCATATAAGGTAATCGGCAGCAAAGCCGTATCATTTTCGATATTGATTCCCGACGTGCAATTGGCAAAAGCAGTCGGATTTTCAAACAGCATTGCGGCGCCGAACTCCAGTCCGGCCCCTAAAACGGGGGCAATAAAATATTGATAAATCTGAGTGGAATTCATCAGTAGTAAAAATGCAATCAGAACCTTAAAACTTTGTACCAGCAGTTCACCCAAAAACTTAGGCGCATCTTGTTTGGTCAAAGAGCTCAAATGAGCCAAAACTTTGAAAGCAATAAAGATTGCAAAACCGATAAGCATAACTGTTGCCATCGGACCGCCGAGCTTTTCAAAAGACATTGTCGCCATTTCATTGGCAGCATCATACAGAACCTGAAACAGCGGGCAGAAGATACAGCTTGCATCTTCAATCATTTGAATCGGAACCGGCGGACAGCCGTCGATGACGCCTTGTGTTGCCTGTGCGCCTCCGAAGACAGTCTTAATATATGATTTTCTTTCGCCGGTAAACGGATCATCGTAATACATGACGTCCTGACCGATATTTTTGACATTGCCGAGAAATTTAAATAAGCTGCCGACCGCGCTTAGGCCGATTTTAAAATTACCTTTGACTGAATTGGCAATCGCGCTGCCGTAATTGCCGTCTTTAATATCCTGTGAAATTTGATTGGCATTATCCTTGATTTCATTAATCACGCCGCTGGCGGCATCACCTGCCATATCTGTAATACCGTAAGATCCGCCTTTTTCCCCTTGCCCTTTTTCCAAAGCGGCTTGTTGTCTGGCTTGTGCTTCTTTTAACCAGTCTGCGGCCGTTGCGGCTTTGGGTTTGTCACCGGTCGTTCCGGGTGCGGCGCTTTGTGCCTGCGCATAAACGGGCAGCCCCAGCAGAGCGGCCAGAAAAAAGACGGCTGATATTTTCTTTAATTTAGTCATCATCATCATTTTTCTTATCCTCTTTGAAAGGATTGCCCAAAACTTTCCAGGCAATTATAAACATAACCACAACCAGCCCGAAAGAGAAATAACGCATGCCGCGGCCGACAAACCAGCCGAAAAAGTCAATATAATAAGCCAGACCTATTCCCAGCAAAATACCAATATTAATCAGAACAGCTTTCATGCCACTCACTCTCTTTAAACTTATTCTTAAATCCATTCTAACATTAAAATCGTCAAGAAAGTGTTACAGTTTCTTGATTTTTTGCAGACCCACTCCCGCAAAATTACCTGTTTTCAAAAAATTAACGGTTTTGTTGACTACTTCTTCGTTTTTGAATGGATTCATATGCCGGTTGTCAACGCGGGTAATATCTTTGGCGCTTTCCAAGTATACCTCATTTTCTGCCAAAAGGGCATTCTTCTTACGTGCCGGCAGCAGGCGGATTCCTTTTTTGAGCAGAGAATCACTGTCAATAATCCCCACGTCATATCCATTAGGAAAATCAGGTATATAAGCCGCTTTTGAGGGCTTGGCGTCATTGAGCATGGGGCCGAGAAACATATTTGCCGCCTTATATTGGCTGAGTTTGGCAAAAAGTTTTGAGCCTTTGTTCGGAGGGCAGACCTGGACGATTCGGCCGATTTTCAGCCTTTTTTGCCAGTCGCGGTTTTGCATGTTTAATAAAGAGCGCAGAATAAGGCCGCCGACTCCTTTGGTTACAAAAGACACTTCCTGTACGTCAACAAGGTTATTTAAAAAGAAGTCAAGCTGCCTGACGTGCGAATCCAAATGTTTTTGAGAGGAGGGATAATTGATTGCTGCCGCCATATAACCTTCCTTGAGCGCTGCGCGCCACAAAGGCTTAAACATATTTTTTGAATCAAACAGACCGTGCAGCATAATAATCATATGCCCTTTTTGCCGCGGCAGTTCATAGACTTCTATATATTTGAAAAAGGCTTTGCGGCAGTCTTCAAAACTGCCCTGATGACGCCGGATATCCCAGGGGTCAAGCAGGCGGCAGGTTTTTGTTTCAAAATTGCGCTGGATTCGCCATTTTTGATAAAAGAAAACATCTTCCCAAAATTGGCAGCCGCCCATTGTAAAAAATTCGAACTTCATTTTTACTCCCCCTCTTTAAAAATGAATAAGACTATTTATATGTGTTCTGATTCGGAATCGCCGTAATCGTCACTTTGGCTTTGTCATTGCCGTGTGATTCGATAAGAATCTGCACAACGCGGTTGTTGCGGCCATAAGTCATCTGGCTGAACTTGGCGCGGACCGTGGCAACTTCAATCCAGTTGAGCTTCGGCATTTCCGACATATAGAAGTCATAAACGCTGCTTGCATTATAAGGAGTGTCAAAAACCAGAGAGCCGATCCAGTTCTCGCCGCTGCCCAAAGCCTTTGTATCATCAAGATCAACAAACGACTCTTGCGGAAACGGAATATCCGGAAATTGGGCAAATGCGGGAGGAATCGCTGAGCCGTCAACACCGGTCAGTTTGGGTTTCTCTGAGGCACAGGCCGAAAGGATTAAGACTAAAGTTATAACTAAAATATTGTTTTTTAACATTTTTGCTACCTTGTATGCTTTTTCAAAATCGTGTATTGTCAATAATGTACCTCAGATAAGTTAAAAAAATGGAAATGAGGGGCACATCAGAGAAGTTGAATCCGATAGTAATTTTTTTTACCAATAATCAACATCTTATAAAAAATGTGAAAAAAAATCGATTTTTTTTGATTTTTTGTGTTGACATCTGAGAACGAGTGTCATATAAACCACATCACCGACGCGATGACAACATCGATTAAATGTTGAACAGATAAGCGTGGTAGTTATAAAGAAGAGTAAATACGGAAAATAAGAGGATACGCAGACGGTTTTGTATTATGGACTAAAAGACATAAATATAAAAGTCTGATGTATCAATGAGGAACCTATAAAATTCTAAAATTTGAGTAATTAGGCTAGGGTTAAAAAACCATTTTAATATGAGAGTTTGATCCTGGCTCAGAACGAACGCTGGCGGCAGGCTTAACACATGCAAGTTGAACGTGAATATGGTGGTGCTTGCACCATTATATGAAAGTAGCGCACGGGTGAGTAACACGTGGGAACGTACCTTAGAGTGGGGGATAACAGTTGGAAACGACTGCTAATACCGCATATGCCTTGAGGGGTAAAGATTTATCGCTTTAAGAACGGCCCGCGGAAGATTAGGTAGTTGGTGGGGTAAAGGCCTACCAAGCCTACGATCTATAGCTGGTCTGAGAGGACGATCAGCCACATTGGGACTGAGACACGGCCCAAACTCCTACGGGAGGCAGCAGTGAGGAATATTGGGCAATGGGGGCAACCCTGACCCAGCCATGCCGCGTGAGTGAAGAAGGTCTTCGGATTGTAAAGCTCTTTCGGACGTGACGATGATGACGGTAGCGTCTAAAGAAGCACCGGCAAACTTCGTGCCAGCAGCCGCGGTAATACGAAGGGTGCGAGCGTTGTTCGGAATTACTGGGCGTAAAGGGAGTGTAGGCGGATAAGTAAGATAGCGGTGAAATGCCGGGGCTCAACCCCGGAATTGCCATTATGACTATTAATCTAGAGTAATGGAGAGGATAGTGGAATACCCAGTGTAGAGGTGAAATTCGTAGATATTGGGTAGAACACCAGTGGCGAAGGCGACTATCTGGCCATTTACTGACGCTGAGGCTCGAAAGCATGGGGATCAAACAGGATTAGATACCCTGGTAGTCCATGCTGTAAACGATGAATGCTTGATGTTGGATATAAATTCAGTGTCGAAGTTAACGCGATAAGCATTCCGCCTGGGGAGTACGGCCGCAAGGTTAAAACTCAAAGGAATTGACGGGGACCCGCACAAGCGGTGGAGCATGTGGTTTAATT
>URWU01000015.1 GCA_900551585.1 uncultured Alphaproteobacteria bacterium
GAGATGTAGCTCCGTCTCGTGGGCTCGGAGATGTGTATAAGAGACAGGATTACACATACTCGCCTTGACGGCACAAAAACCACTTTCAAAATCAATAATAACCTGATTTTCAAAAATTTATCCTCACAGCTGACTTTTACAGAGTTTAAAAAGCTTTTCAAGCTCTGCCGCAATCGCGGTGTTTTTGACTTAAGTTTTGAACATCATATTCCTTCCGTCACTTTGAGTGCCGGCAGCAGACACATGACCCGCAAATGGCCGCGCGATCATGCCGGCATGCTGCCGTTAATCAATGCTCTTTATCCGCATGAACTCGTCCCCGGCCTGCAGGCCTGGGCGCAGGCCTACACCTCCTCGCACGAGATTGCCGCTTTTGAAGAAGTGATTACCAACCCGCAGTCTTATCAGCAAAACAAAAGCGTCAGCCACATTTTCCGGCTTCAAGAAGACGGCAGTCTGCAGCGTGACGACAAATGGCAGATGAACCAACGACTGGAATCTCACGGCGAACTTCTGAATGCTTTTGCTTCGCTTTTGACAAGAAGCCTTGCTCTCGAAAAACCGGATGAAAGACTTTTCACACCGGAAATAATCAAGGCAATCGTCTATTTTACTCATTATTTCTATGCTCTCGGGATCAGCCCGGCCAGCTGCGGCCCTTGGGAAGAAATTCCTTTTCCGGACGGCATAAACTGGGACTGTGCCTCAATGATTCTGGCTTTGAAAAAAGTTATTGAACTGATGACGCAATTACAGTTTCACCCCAAACTGAACAACAAATTCCAAAGCTGTGAGAAAAAGCTCTGTACCAAACTCAAAACCCCGTCCCTATTCGAAACCTTGCTGCCGCTGAGTGATTTTTGCCAAAAGTCTCTTGAGATCGTCCGCCGCAATTATCTCAAAGAATTTCGCGACGCCTGTAACCGTGTCGATGCCTCTTCTGCCATGCTGGCCGCTTCCGACATAGAATTAAGCCCCAACAAAGATTTAGCAACAGAAATTAAACTCCGGCTCGAAATTTTAGCCCGCTTTTCACAGCATTTAGTCGACAAATACGGCGCCAGACGCTACAGCCGTTTTGCCATAAACCTTGACGGCCAAACAATAAAATCCTGCGACAGCTACTTAAATCTCAACTCAGATATTATGTTTGACAACCTCTCGCAAAAACTCAGCCTCGACAAACGCCGCAAAATTGAAGAAACGGAAAACAATAGCGGCGATACGTCAGAAGCCGCCCATTTTATCGAACGCAGCAAAGGCTGCGCGGAAGACGCTTCCGCCCAATGGAGTCTGCCTTTGTCTTATGCTGCTCTGGCTTATGGCAAAATGTTGTGGCGCCTCTTGGAGCAACATCGCTTAAAAGGGAATCTCTCTGCAGAAGAAAAAGACTTGTATGAACAATGCCGCAACGGTGCCGAAGAATTTATCAAGCGCAGCTATGGCAATATTACCGGCATCAAACTTGACGGCAGTCTGCCCTGCAAGGCTAACGGCCAAACTGCAGAAATCTGGAAAAAACCGGAAGCCTATCAGGCCGTCAGCACCCTGCGCGGCAGCGGCGATTATGCTTTTCTGCCCGGTGTCAATTCCCATCTCGGCTGGGATGCCGCCGTCTGCTACACGGCATCAGAAATCTTTTTAAGCTGCCTCGAATATATGGAAACCAACAATATGGTCAAGAATTGTTCCACAGGCGGCTGCCGATATAACCCCGCACAGTTTTGACATTAATTCCTTTATCTGAAAAATAAAGGGAAGCTCCGGCCGCTTTCTCGGTATCAAACTTTTTGCCGTCAATCTCTAAAGCGCCGCTTTTATCATATTTGACGCTGTCGCGATAAACGCAGCTCTTTGAATTACAAGCCAAATCCAGCCAATCCGGATAAGTTTTTTTGCCCAGATAAATATTTTTGAGCTTTTGATAATCTGCTTTATCCAGCTTTTTATTAGCGGTTTTCTCCAGCCACATCTGCTTGGTAAAATAATTGCCGCGTGCCGGCAAAATGACCAGCTCTCCCTGTTTGTCTTTAACGGCCAGCAGCGACGCTTCTTCATCAATCATCACATCAGGGCTCTTAACCGTAAAAATGCTCAAAACGCCGAGCGCAATCAACAACCAGCCCCATTTGCGCCAAGGCATATTCCACAAACACAGCCACAATCCGCCGAATACAATGGCGTTCAAACCCCACAAAGGCATTGATAAAACCTGATATCCGGCATACGGCAGAGAGGAAACATAAGCCGTAATCTCATTGACCAGCTCAATGCCGAAACCGACCAGTTTCAAAGGCAGATAATCCAGCCCGAAAGGCATCAGCAGCAGAGCAATCAAAACAAACGGCATAATAATCAAACCGATAATCGGACCGGCCAGCAGATTGGTAATTGTCGTGTAAATCGAAATCTTATTAAAATGATAAACGGCAAAAGGCATTGTCGCCAAACTGGCAACAAAATCGGCCACCAAAATACCGATAATGTAAATCCAGACAACCTTGCAGATTTTTAACCACAGGCTTTGCGCCTCCCCGCCCTTCAAAAACTTTTGCAGCCGTCCGGCATATTTTTCATAAAAGGCAATCAAAGCAACCACAGCGGCAAAAGACATCTGAAAACTGGCGCCGATGAGCGCCTGCGGAGAAATAACCAGCACTATCAAAGCCGCCCAGGCAATCGTCCGCATAGAAATCGCCTTGCGTCCGAGAAAGATTCCCAACACGACAATAAAATTCATGATAAAAGCCCTTTGTGCCGGAATCTGCGCCCCTGAAATCAACAGATAAAAAATACTGATAAGAATGGCAAACACAGCGGCCAATTTTTTGGAATCATACCGCAGAGCCAAAGGCGGAATAAAGGCGACAATCAGCCGTATCAAAAAGAACATCAGACCGGCAATCATACTCATGTGCAAACCGGAAATAGATAAGAAATGGGCTAAGCCGGAATCACGATAGTTCTGGATAATCTGCCGGTTGATAACCCCTTGTTCTCCGGCCACGATTGCTGCAGCAATAGATGCCTGATTAGCAGGCAAAACACTGCGGATATGGTTGATAATTTTCAAACGCAGCTCATCAACGGCATAACGAAACTTTGTTGTCAGAGGCGTTTCAACCATACAATCCGCCTCATAAATCTGGCTCAAAGCAAAACCATTGGCTTTAATCCCCTCAAAATAAGCTTTGCGGTCAAATTGATAACCGCCGACCATCGCCGGCTTGGCAACAGGCATCAGGTTTGCCGCTGCTTCAACGCACTGCCCGACTTTAAGCGAGCTGTTTTTCTGCCGCGTACTGATTCGGACTGTCCCGAACCGGCGGTCTTTTTCAAAATTCTCGGCATTTGTCAAAAGCAACCGCTGATTGCCGCGATAATTATAATCTATTTTTGAAATTTGGCCGCTGACATAGGTAATTTCCTGCTTTTTGATTTCATTGCCTTTGTTGAGATAAACCGATTTAAGCTGAATATCTGTAAAACCCAGAGTAACAACCGCCAAAATCATCAATAACGCCAACACGGACAGATTGAAACGAAAAATAACCGCCAAAGCAATCAGAGACTCGATAACAAGCAGCGTCCACCAAATGGAAATTTCTGCCGGAAGCAGAAAATAAAGCCCGATTCCTAAACCAAACAGAACCGGCATCCACAAAAACCACCGAGTCTGCTCCGAGTCGAACTGTTCTTTGAACCAAATCCCAAACCTATGCATATTTCTCTCTCTTTCAAGCCTGAATTAGCTTTAGCTTAAATTAAACTCTCGTCAAAAACAACAATTTAAAATTTATTTGCAAAAATTTAACAATTAGCGTTTATCCTTTAGTCAGATGTGTCATATAAGGATTATGCCAATGAACAAAAAATTGCTTTTTTTAGCCATCGCTTTGGCGTCTTTCAGTGCCGGCCAGGTCTTGGCCTCCACCACTCACCTCTCTGAATTTGACTGGGATAATCCCTCAGGAAATAACGGCCGTTCGGCTGTTGATGAATTCGGTCAGCCATTAGACGGCGGATCTGCTAACAACAGCTGTACTCAGAAATGTCCGGGATACAGTATGACCGTAACGGAATGCAGTGACGGATATGAGCTGAAAACCTGTAACGACCAGGCTTGCGTTGAATATCACAAATGCGAAGCAACCGGCTGTGCTCCGGGCTTTGATACTGAATATAAAGATTGTCCGATTGAAGTTCAGGAAGATAACTATATGTGCAGTAAATGCGTTGAATAACAAGTTTACCCCGACAGGCTTAATGCCAGTTAAGTCTGTCAATCTGCCGAAAAAAGCTGCTAAACAAAATTTGTTCAGCAGCTTTTTTTTACAGATTTTTTTAATCACAAACTTTCAACCAAATGCTGGTCCAGCCGTGAATAATGAACATTAAACTCAACCTTGTTGACAAAGGCTCTCCCGCTGCCGTCATATCTGATATGGCTTCCGTTTTTCAGAATATAGGCAGCACCGGATGAAATTTTACAAAAGCGTTCCGCCGGCCAATCAGTTTGCTCTCCGTCAAAATCAAGCATAATTGTTTTATCTTCAGACAATGCCGCCTGCCAAATAACCTCTATCGGTAATTGGCGGCTGCCGGCGCGGATTTCGCCGGGAATTATCTTTTCCTCAGGCACCTCTGCATGATATTTATCCCTGATAAAAATTTGAACTTCTTTCGGCGTCAGTAACAAGACCGATTTTAAACTTTCATTTTTCATAATAGTTTTTTTAATTGTTATAAAAATCAGTAAAGAGTGCCATCAGTTTTTCCGCAGCTTTGCCGGCATCTTCGACAACAATCACATTGGCAACGCCGTGAAGCTTGCTGACATAAGGCTGAACAGTAACAACGGAACAAACATCAGGTCTGACTTCTTTCAAATCTGCCTGGTTGGCAACCACACAGATATCTTCTTCTTTTGCACTCCAGGGAACAGATAAGCCGGAAACCGGATAGTCGGCTTTGCCGATAATGAGAGTTCCGTTAATTTGTTCCAAGATTTCTCCCAGAGTCAAATAATCCTTGGCAGAACCGGTTGACGGACAAACGGAATTACCTGCAGCTTTTTGTTTATTCATTTTAAATTAAATTTAGGTATCCTTACGGACGTGAAACATATATTTAGTGATAATAGTCATTTTAGAACTTCACACTATGACAAAATTTGCAGAAAATCAAGTTTTAAAAAGACATTTAAAAAGCAAAAACTGCCGTTTCACAACGACAGTTTTCAAAATACCAAATTAAATCTTCAAAAAAAATGACATCCTTACCAGATTCAACAAGTACGGATGAACAGCGAGAAATCAGAACTTAAAAAAGACAGTGATTTCTCTGATTTTGAGTTAAATTTATAAAAAATCGACACTCGCGTGTGGATATATCTTGTAAAAACGCCAAGCGTTTTTAAATATTCAGAAAGTTAGGAATAAAAATATTTATGATGCTGTCAGTGATAGACGATTTTTTTATTTTTAGCAAGTCAAAATATTCTTAATCCCATTTAAGCTTGTTATGTGAGACGAGTAATAAGAAATCAGAAAACCGGCGACAGGAGTGTACAACAAGGTACATGACTGAGCCGGTTATTCGCAATTTCTGTATTAATCGTCCGCAGAACAGGCTTATAAAATGAGATTCATCAAACGCTCAGTAGCCTTAATGGCAGCCTTTACCTGGTCTGAAGACACGGCATGCGTCCGCAAACCGTTATCCCAAACAATGACGGCTTCAACAAGTGAGTTAGATGAACCGCCGGGCGGAATGGTGATTTCAAAATCTGTTAATTTCGGAATTTCTATACCCATTTTCGGCGCCAGTTTTTTTAAGGCATTCATAAAGGCATCATAACCGCCGCTGCCCTGAGCCGTTTCTTCAAAACTTTCACCTTTATATTCAACCTGAATATTGGCGGAAGGCTTCATTGACATGGTCGTCGTAACAACGCAGCCGGTCACGCGGAAAGTTTTATAACGCTGGCCGCCGAGCATATCAGAGACCAAAAAAGGCAGGTCTTCAATTGTCACACTTTTTTTCATATCGCCGAGTTCGACAATCTTTTGCAAAAGTTTGAGCTTCTGGTCATCATTCAAATCAATTTTCAGCTTTTGCAAATTCATTTCCAAACTGGCTTTGCCGGAAAGTTTGCCCAAAGCATAAGCCCTGTTGCGGTCAAATCTGTCAGGCGTCAGCTGGCTGACATATAAATTGCCTTTTTTGTCGCCGTCGGCATGAATTCCCGCTGTCTGCGTAAAGACATCTCCGCCTAAAATCGGCATATTTGCAGCGATTCTTTTGCCACTGAAAGTCTCAACCAACACACTGACGTCTTTGAGCTTTTTCTCATTCACGGCGCAGGAAAAATCCGTGTGATCATTAATCGACGCCACAACCTGCGACAAGTCGGCATTACCGGTTCTTTCGCCCAAACCGTTAACAGTAATATGCACGCCTTTGACGCCGGCGCGAATTGCCGCAATCGTATTGGCAACAGCCATGCCGTAATCATTATGTGCATGAAATTCAAATTCTAAATTTGGAAAACGTTTGACCGTTTCCGAGATATAATCCATTGTATCAAAAGGATTAAGAACACCGAGTGTATCAGGCAGCAAAATCCGTTTGAAACCGAGCGTTGCATAAGTTTCCAGCATCTTCCAGACATAATCGGGAGAATTCTTAATACCGTTTGACCAGTCTTCAAGATAAACATTGCAGGAAAAACCGTTATCATGGGCATATTTCACCGTCTTCTCAACATCGGCCAAATGCTCGGACAAAGTCTTTTTCAACTGCATTTCGCAATGGCGCTGTGAGCCTTTGGTCAGCAGATTCAGACGGCGGCAGCCGGTCGGCAACAGCCAGTCAATCGATTTGTTAAAATCAGTAAAACTCAAAACTTCGACACGGTCGGCCATATTGTCGCTTTTGGCCCAATCCATAATCGTTGTCAGGGTTTTCTGTTCTTCCGGACTGACTTTGGCACTAGAAACCTCACAACGCGACACGCCGACATCAGACAAAAGGCGGCGCACGATAACCAGTTTTTCTTCGCATTTAAAAGCCACACCTTTAGTCTGCTCACCATCGCGGACCGTGGTGTCAATAATATCTATCTTGCTCATTTATTTTTTAGACTCATTAATGATGTTGAGGATTATATCACAGGCATTCTGGCTCGGCGTTTGCACACCCTGCCCCAGAATTTCGCGGACTTTGGCAAAACCGGCCATCTGCCGCTCATATAAATCTTCATGACGCAGCAAATCCTGAATATAGCTGCGAATATTGCCTTTAACACAACGCTCCTGCAACAGTTCGGGAATAATCTCACGCCCGAGCAGAATATTTGACAGGTTAACAAACTGAATATGCAAAAACTTGCGGGCCAGCATTGCGGAAAAAGGCGAAACTTTATAAGCAATAATATGCGGAATATCGCATATTGCCAATTCCAGAGCAACAGTGCCGGAAGCAGCAATTGCCGCCGCAGAAGCTCGAAATGCCCCATAACGGTCGGCCTGGGTTTCAACCACCAAAATCGGCAGCCCCGATTGGGCAACCTTTTCTTTAACGCTGGCAGCCACGGTTTTGACCGTCGGAATAACAAAATAAAAACTGTCGTCAGCGGCTTTCAGTTCCTGAGCGGCCTCAAGAAACACCGGCAGCAGTTTGGCAACTTCCGTCTTGCGCGAACCGGGCAAAACGGTAATAACTTTCTTATCGGCCGGAATATTATATTTTGCGCGAAAGTCATCGCCGTTGGCCGTGATAGCCTCACTCTCAATAACCGGGTGGCCGACAAACTGCGTATCCAAATGATAAGGCGTAAAATATTTCGGCTCATAAGGAAAAAGCGTCAACAAATAGTCGATATATTTATACATGGTTTTGGCGCGTTTTTTCTTCCATGCCCAAACCTGCGGCGCCACATAATGCACTTGCGGAATGCCGGTTTTAAGCTTGCGCAGAGCCTTATGCACGCGGGAAGAAAAGCTCCAGCTGTCAATGGTCATAACCACATCAGGCTGCACGCGGATAATATCTTTGACAGTTTCCTTAATGCGTCTTAAAACACGCGGAATACTGGGAATAACCTCTGTCAGCCCCATAATCGCCAAGTCGGAAATATCAAACAAAGATTTCAAACCCTCAACTTCCATCGTATCGCCGCCGACACCATAGAACTCAACAGCGCCGTTTGTCTTTTGACGCATGGCACGCATAAATCTTGAACCCAGTAAATCTCCGGAAGGTTCGCCGGCAATCAGATATATCTTCATTTTATTTTCTTCAAACCTCCGGTTTCGGAATAATCCGCCGGATCAATTCCGATAAGAAACAGACCGAGTTTGTCAGCCAGTTTAACAACTTCCGGTTCATCAACAATCAAGCCGTTGCCTGCGTGGACAACAATGCCCCTGAGACCGTAATCTTTGGCATTTTGCACGGTACGAACGCCGATGGTCGGCAAATCAATCCGCATATCCTGCGTCGGTTTACGCAGTTTGACAAGCACACCGCCGTCACCTTTGCGTTTATATTCCGCACAGCGTTTAATCAGATTATCAGTCCCCTCAATTCCTTCAACACCGAGAACCAAACCTTCCTGAACAATGACAGACTGTCCGACATCAACCCGGCCGAGAGCCAAAGCGACTTCGACGCCGCGTTTAATATCGGCAATTGCCTGTTTATCAGGCTTATGCCTGCCGTATATACCGGATTTAATCAAAATATCAGGCATAACTTCGTGAATACCCTTAACCGCCATTCCTTCACTTTCCAGCTCTTTGACCAGAGCGCGTAAAATGCCGTCATCTCCCAAAGCTTTGGTTCCTATTTTGGCAAAAAAAGCAGCCGTCCGCAAATCCGGAAAAACTTCTTTGAAACTGGGGCGCTTTATTGTGCCAATCATAACCACGTCTTGGACTTTTTCATCGGCAAAACGCTTAAAACCGGTTCCGGCCTGACCGATACGCAGCCACAAATGCGGAATATCATCTGTCATGATATCCGGATTGGCATTTCCTTCAATCGCCAAAACGAAAAATTCTCGATTTTGCTCTCGGCAATGGTTAATCAACATCTGAGGGATTGTTCCCCCTCCGGCAATGATTCCTAATTTGCGATCAGACATAAAAAATTTCCTAAAACTAATCTATTAAAATTTGTTATGCGAGGCGAGTAATAAGAAATCAGGAAACCGGCGACAGGAGTGTACACCAAGGTACATGACTGAGCCGGTTATCCGCAATTTCTGTATTAATCGCCCGCAGAACGAATTTTATTCGGCGGTCATAATGTTACGACGCCCACTCACCGCTTCGTCAATAAACTTGACCTGCTCCATAATCATTTCGTTATCTTTGAACTTCTCATGCGCGGCAGCAAGACGCTCTTCAAAATTGCCTTCTTTGCCTTTGAAAATGAACATATAGGCACGAGTAATTGCTTTAATGACATCAGATTCAAAACCGCTGCGTTTCAAACCGATAACATTGAGGCCGCGCAATTTACCGCGCTCGCCGACAACAATACCAAACGGAATAACATCACGGTCAACACCGGACAAGCCGCCGATCATTGCTTTGCGGCCGATACGGCAGAACTGGTGAACGGCACAGTTACCGCCTAAAATTGCCCCGTCACCGACGCGGACATGGCCACCGATAACGGCATTATTGGTCATAATAACATTATTGCCGACAACACAGTCATGAGCAATATGAGAGTTAATCATAAACATTCCGTCATCACCGACAGTGGTAGTAAAATGCTCTTTCGGCGTACCGGCATGCATAGTCACATTTTCACGAATGATATTGCGTTTGCCGATAATCAATTTGGCTTCTTCCTGAAATTCATTACCGTGGTCTTGCGGTCCTGCACCCAAAACGGCGCCGGGAAATACAACGGTCCCTTCGCCGATTGTGGTATCACCCATAATGGTTACCCGGCCCAAAAGCTGAACATTTTCACCGATTTTGGCTTTTGCCGACACCCAGCACAAAGGTCCGATTTTTGCACTGGCGGCGATTTGGGCACCATCTTCAATTACGGCGGTAGGATGAATATTAGTCATAGAAGCAAGTCCTTTTCAAATGTTGTTAATATGCGTAATAAGTTATCTTTAATCTCTTTTAATGTAAACACAAAAATACTTACAAATTATTACGGCACATAAAAAAACTACCCCGCTCTTTTCACAAAAAAAGAGCTTCTTACGAAGCTCTTGATTGCAAATTCCGGATTGTTTCAGGCATGAAATAAATTTCTAAACCATTGCCAGCGTTTTTTCAAAAAAGGAACCGGCTTTACCGAGGGTCTGAAAACGACGATAAGGCGCTTTGTCCCCTCTCCCAAATCAAAGGGACGCCTTTGGATATCAGCATTCCTCAGAGAGGAAAAAATTTCTGCCCCGTCAGATAAAGTCACATAAGCATTAACAAAATCATTTTCGGCAATTGTTTCGTTTTCATAAATAAAACGACCTTTTTGACCGCTGATTTCTACCAAACATTTTTTAATCGTCTGACGCTTGGTATCTTGCGCTTTGACAATCAGATTGGCATCCGTCACATTCATTCTTGCCAATGCCGTCCCATTGCCTTTAACGGCAACCGCCATTGCTCCCTGAACTTTAATCGACAACAAATCGTCAACACTCAGCTGATGCATAAGAAAAAGTGCTGCAAAAGAACGACAATGTTCTTCAAAAGGCTCATCGGCAACCAGATTTATATGAACATTTTTGAACGTTACACCGTAATCTTGAACCAAAACGCCGCCAAAATTCAAATCTCGCGAAATTTTTTTGGTATGAATATTGATTGTCAGATTTTCAAGACGCGCAAATTTATGCATTCGCAAAGACGGCGCGCAAAAAATATCCATATCAAAACTCAAACCGCAATTTTCATTCTTGCCGCGCAAAATCATATCCGGATAACAATTCAACTCGTGACATCCGCAATCAATCATCGATTCAAGAATAATCACGCCGTTTTCATTTTGTCCGATTAAACGCAGCAAACCAATCAAAGAATTGGCTGACCCCAAAATAATTTCATTTCCCATAGTCTTATTAATTAAATGTATATTTTCCCGGAAAATATAACAAATTATACTCAAGAAAACAAGTTTATTTTGTCCAAAAATTAATTTTGACGATAAACATAGACTTTCAGCGGCATACCGTATGACTTGGCATCAAGAATTTCGGAAGGCTGCATACCGGTCAGTTCAAAAGCCGAAGAAACAATCACCGCCGAATCTTTTATCTTGCCATTCAAATCCAAAGACAAATCTTCTGCGGCCTTGGTATCAAGAAAACACAACAGCAGGTCATAATCCTTAAAATCAGCTTTCATAAAATCATCGCGGATAATCTGCACATTTTTCATCTTACGGGTGCGAAAACGGATAATTTTACAGACAAACCAATCCCAATCATAACCGACAAATTGATGCTGAGGAAATTCCTTTGCCAAAGGCAGCAGCAATGTTCCTGTCCCGCAGCCCAAATCAATCACTTTGAGCGGCTTTTCTGAAGCATTGAGCACTTTGCGCGCTTCCTGCAGCGTAAGCTTTTTCATATTGCCGAAGGACGGAAAAGCCGGCGGATATTTGCAGTTTTTTGAGATGATAACCGCATATAAAAAATAAAGTTCAAAGGCAATGCAGCCTATCCCCAACAACAAAGCCAAAAATATAAAGACTAAATCCATGTTTCCTCCGTTTTACACCAGTCTAATACAAAGATTTTACCAAACAAGCCCCAAGCCGCTTTTATCCTTTTTCTTTTAACCGTCGCAATAAAAAAACTCCCCGTCAAACCGGCGGGGAGTTTTAAGAAACCAAAAGATTTACAAAACAATCATTGCCTTGAATTCTGCTTCGGAAACGACTTTGTCGTCAACTTTGCATTGACCTTTGAAAACCGAAACATTGCCGCGGGTATTGATACGCTCGACATGGATTTTCAACTGATCGCCCGGAACAACCGGCTTGCGGAACTTAACACCGTCAATGGTCATAAAGAACACACCGATTTTTTTATTTTTATAGTCTTCAATATTTTCAACCACAATCGCACCGGCAGTCTGAGCCATAGCTTCAACCTGCAAAACACCGGGCATAATCGGATTATTCGGGAAATGCCCCTGGAAAAATTCTTCATTCATTGTCACGTTTTTAATACCGTAACCTTTGACGCCGGATTCTTCAACCACCAAACGGTCAACCAGCAAAAACGGGTAACGGTGGGGCAACATTTCCATAATTTCTTGAACTTGATAAATTTTATTTTCAGACATTTATTTTCCTCATTAACTATATTTCTATGGCTTTGATAAAACATTTTGCTGCGCCGCAAACTTTTTCGCCGTGTACAAATTTAGTACATAAGAAAAAAGTTTACAAGCATGAAAGTATTTTTACAAAGCCCTGCTCTAAACTATTTTTTTATAAGCTTCTGCACCATAGCAGTCTGCTTCATAAAATCTTTAATCGGCACTGCCGGATAACCCATAACAATCGTGCCGGGTTCAACATCGCGCATTAAACCGGACTGGGCACCGATTTGCGCACCGCTGCCGATATTCAGATGATCGGCAAAACCGGACTGGCCGCCGCAAACGACATAATCGCCGAAAGTACAGCTGCCGGCAATTCCCGTCTGGGCAACAATAACGCAGCCTCGGCCCAATTTGTCATTATGAGCAATCTGCACCAGATTATCAACACGGCAGCCGTCGCCGATAACCGTATCATCCATCGCACCGCGGTCAACGCAGGAATTGGCGCCGATTTCAACATCATTGCCGATGATAACGCGGCCAATCTGCGGAATACGCTGATGCTTGCCGTTGATAACCATAAAACCGAAGCCGTCCAAACCGATACGTGCACCGCTGTAAATATAGCAGTCATTGCCCATCAGACAGTAAGCAATCTGCGCGCCGACACCAATACGGCAGTTATTGCCGATTTTGCAGCCGCGGCTGATAACAACACCATGCTCAAGAACACAGTTTTCGCCGATTTCAACATTTTCTTCAATAACAACATTTTCACCGATAAAAGTATTCTGACCGATTTTGGCCGAAGGAGCAATTCTGGCACTGCGGGAAACATCAGCTTTCGGGGTATATTCACCGTAAAAATGCTGATTAAGCTTCAAAAATGCCAATTTCGGATTAGTCGAAACCAAAACAATAACCCCGGCCGGAATCAGAGCTTCCATCTCAGGAGTTGTAACACAGGCTGCAGCCTTAATTTCCGCGGCCTTGGCTTTTGCTTTTTTATCATAGAAAAAACAAATTTCTTCGGCACCGGCTTTAGCCATCGTCGCAATGTCTTTAATACTCTCGTTGGCTTTGGAAGCGTCTCTTAGCTCAGCACCACAAACTTCGGCAATCTGCCCCAGAGTAAACGGCCCGTTATTTTTGAAAAATGTTGTATCGACCATATTAAATTTTCCTTTCATATTTTATAAAAAATAATATGCTAAATCTCTGTTCTATATGGCGATTATGATTTTAGAGAGTCAGATAAAGTGATTTCTAGGGGCTTAGAAAATTTTAGTGTACACCAAGTACATGAATTTTCTGAACCCCCGTAAAATTGCTTTAGATGACCTATAAAATTACAATCGAGTACCGAAATTCAAACGGAACGCCTGTGTCTCGTCATAATCTTCTTTAACAATCGGGAAAGCCAAATCGACATCGATTTGTCCCATCGGTGACAGCCATTGGAAACCAAAACCGGCTGCAACACGCGGAGTTGAAGAATAGTCAACATCGTTGGCATGACGAATTCCGTCCGGCTTGCCGAGCATTCCCAAATCAACAAAAGTACGACCGCGAACACCAAGCTCATCAAGACCAATCGGGAAAGAAACTTCCGCACCGGAATAAATCATCCAGTTACCGCCGAGGGCGTCACGGGTATTTTTATCACGGGCACCGATACCGGCCGTATCAAAGCCGCGCAGGGTTGAACCGCCGAGGTTATAACGATTCGACAAGCGGACATCTTCGCCGCCGTAACCGACAATATAACCGGCATTGGTAAAGAACTTGAAGGTATAGTAATCAGCAATGGTATAATATTTGTAGAGTTTGGTATCAAACTTCAAATATTTTTCATCACCGCCAGCGCCGGCAACATCATTGCCGAAAGAAACATAATAACCTTCTTTGGGATTAATCGCGCTGTCGCGTTTGTCATAAGCCAAAGTCTGGCCGATAACCGAAGCGTTATATTTACCGGCTTCTTCTTTAATATAGTGAGAAGCATCATCGTCAACGTGGCTGATTTCATCCTGGCGATAAGTATAACGCAGATATTGCGACAAATCATCGGTATATTTCCAGCCTAAACGCAGACGGCCGCCGGTTGAGCTGGTATCATAAGAACCGTAATCCTGATAATCTTCTTCGGTACGGAACAAGTCAACACCGGCACTGAGGTTTCTGTCCATGAAATACGGCTCGGTAAAGCTGATATCATATTCTTGCGTACGCTCTGAAATACCGACATCAAAGCCTAACTGCTGACCCATACCGCGGAAGTTGTTCTCGGTCACGCCGGTTCTGAGCAAAACGCCGTTGACAGTTGAATAACCAACGCCGACATTGAAATAACCGGTTGATTTTTCTTCAACATTAACATCAATATCAGCCTTATTTTCATCTGTCGGAACAGTCTGAATATCAACTTTGCTGAAGTAGTTGAGATTTTCAACATTCTTGCGTGAAGCCTTGATTTTTGATACGTTGAAAGCATCGCCTTCATCAATACGGACTGTCTCTTATACACATCTCCGAGCCCACGAGACG